>DASXRB010000255.1:0-8128 GCA_036506875.1 Kribbellaceae bacterium
CGCGAGACGACCTGGGACGCCGCTCTCGATTTCGTGGCGGACCGCCTCCGCGCCCTGCAGGTTGCCCACGGCAACGAGTCCGTCGCGGTGTTCGGCGGCGGCGGGCTGACGAACGAGAAGGCGTACGCTCTCGGCAAGTTCGCCCGCGTCGCACTCCGCACCCCGAACGTCGACTACAACGGCCGGTTCTGCATGTCCTCGGCCGCCGCCGCGACCAACCGCGCCTTCGGCGTCGACCGCGGCCTGCCGTTCCCGCTCGCCGACCTCGGTGGCGCCGGCGCGATCCTGCTGGTCGGCAGCAACCTCGCCGAGACCATGCCCCCCGCCGTCCAGCACCTGGCCGGCGCCCGCGCCGCCGGAGCGCGCGGCACCGGCGGCCTGCTGGTCGTCGACCCCCGCCGTACGCCGACCGCCGAGCTCACCGACGGTGCCGGCATCCACCTGCAGGCGACGCCCGGAACCGATCTCGCCCTGGTGCTCGCGCTGACCCACGTCGTACTGCACGAAGGCCTCGCCGACATCGACTACCTCGCCGGGCGGACCGACGACCCGGAGAGCCTGTACCGGTCGACCGCCGCCTGGTGGCCGGAGCGCGCCGAGCGGGTCACCGGCGTACCGGCCGCCACCATCCGCACCGCCGCCCGCACCCTTGCCGCCGCCTCACCGGCCCGGGGCGGCGCGGGCTGCTACGTTCTCACCGGCCGCGGCGCCGAGCAGCACAGCAAGGGCACCGACACCGTGACCGCGTGCATCAACCTGGCGCTCGCGCTGGGCCTGCCGGGCCGCGCCGGCAGCGGGTACGGCTGCATCACCGGGCAGGGCAACGGCCAGGGCGGCCGCGAGCACGGCCAGAAGGCCGACCAGCTGCCGGGCTACCGCCGCATCGACGACCCCGCCGCACGCGCGGCGGTAGCGGCCGTCTGGGGCGTCGACCCGGCCGGCCTGCCGGGTCCGGGCCGCAGCGCGGTGGAGCTGATCGGGTCCCTCGGTACGCCGGACGGCCCACGCGCCCTGCTCGTGCACGGCAGCAACCTCGTGGTCTCCGCACCCAACCTGAGCCGGGTACGCGACCGCCTGGCCGCACTCGACCTGCTCGTCGTCGCCGACGTCGTACCGTCCGAGACCGCGCTGCTCGCCGACGTCGTCCTCCCGGTCACCCAGTGGGCCGAGGAGGACGGCACGATGACCACCCTCGAGGGCCGCGTCGTGCGCCGCCGCACCGCCGCCGTCCCGCCCGGCGAGGCGCGCAGCGACCTGCACGTCTTCGCCGGCCTGGCCGCGCGGCTGCGCCCCGGCCTCCCGCCGGAGGCGTTCCCCACCGACCCGAAGACCGTGTACGACGAGCTGCGCCGCGCCAGCGCCGGCGGCCCGGCCGACTACTCCGGTATCAGCTGGGAACGCCTCGACGCCGGCGAAGCCCTCTTCTGGCCCTGCCCGGCCGACGAGCATCCCGGCACGCCGCGGTTGTTCGCGGACGGGTTCGCGACTCCTGACGGGCGGGCGCGGGTCGTCGCGGTGGACCACCGGCCGGTGGCCGACGACGTGCGCGGGGACGCGCCGCTGTACCTGGTGACCGGGCGGCTGCTGCAGCACTACCAGAGCGGCGCGCAGACCCGGCGGGTCGCCGAGCTCATGGCCGCGGAGCCGGAGGTGTTCGCCGAGCTGCACCCGCGGGTCGCGGCTGGTCTGGGCGTGGGCGACGGCGACCTGGTCCGGCTGCGTACGGCTCGCGGCTCGCTCGACGTCGCGGCCCGGGTGACGCCGGCCGTCCGGCCGGACACCGTGTTCGTGCCGTTCCACTACGCGGAGGTGAACGCGCTCACCAACGACGCGCTCGACCCGGTCTCGAGGATGCCCGAGTTCAAGGCCTGCGCGGTCGAGGTGAGCCCGGTCGCCATGCCGTCGGCCACCGGACGGATGGGTGCCGGGTCCTCGGGCGCCGGTGCGGAGGGGCGGGTCGCATGAGGGTCGTCGTGGTCGGTTACGGGATGGCGGGCGCGCGGTTCACCGACGAGCTGCTCGCCACCGGTGCCGCGTGCGAGGTGACGGTGCTGGCCGCTGAGCCGCCGTACAACCGCGCGCTGCTCACCGAGGTCATCGCCGGCCGCGCGACCACCGCCGACCTGCGTGCCCGGCCGCGCCCGGGAGTCACCGTGCGCGACGCGGCCGCCGAGCGGCTCGACCTGCGCCGCGGAGTCGTTGCCGACAGCAACGGGGACGAGCACCCGTTCGACCACCTCGTGCTGGCGACCGGCGCCGCCCCGGTCGTGCCCCCGGTGCCCGGGCTGGCCGGCGGGCTTCCGGCCGGGTGCCACACGATCCGGACCGAGGCCGACGCGGAGGCGGTCATCGCGGGCGCGGCCGGAGCGCGACGGGCCGTTGTCCTGGGCGGCGGCGTCCTCGGTGTCGAGACCGCGGCCGCGCTGGCCGGGCAGGGCACCGCGGTGACCCTGGTCCACGACGCCGAAGTGCTGCTGGACCGGCATCTGGGGCTCGCCGCCGGCCGCCGCCTCAACCGCGCCGTCCGCAACCTCGGCATCGAGGTCGTCCTCAACGCCGAGACCGCCCGCGTCGACACCGTCCGGGACGAGCCGGCGCCCCGCGGGACGGCACACCTCGACGCGGCTGTCGGCCGCCCTTCCGGGTCCGCACGCGATCGCGGCGGTGAGCGCTTCCGCGCCCTGCGGCTGGCCGGCGGGGCGGCCGTGCACGGCGACCTGCTGGTCGTGACGTGCGGCGTACAACCCGACACCGGACTCGCCGCGCGCGCCGGCCTGCTCCTCGGCCGCAACGGCGGCATCGTCGTGGACGACACGCTGTCCTGTCCGGACGACCCGCGCGTGCACGCGATCGGCGACTGCGCCGAGATCGACGGCCGGTGCACCGGACTGGTCGAACCGGCCTGGGACCAGGCGGCCGTCCTCGCCCGGCGTCTGGCCGGCGGTATCGACCGCCACACCCCGGGCCCGGAAGTGCTCCGCGTCAAGGCCCCCGGCCTGGAGGTCATGGTCCTCGGCGAGAGTCGGGGGTTCGCACCGCGGGACGGGGTTCCCACCCCGTCACCACAGGGTGCGAACCCTGACAGCCGGAGCGAACCCGCGACTACGCCCGGGTCTGCGGCCACGGTGGAGCCGGCCGCCGGGGTCGACGTGGTGACGCTGGCGGACCCCGCCGGGATCCGGTACGTGCGCGCGGTCCTGCGGGACGGGTTCGTCGAGGCCGCCGTGGCGATCGACGCACCGGGCGTGGCCGCTGAGCTGGTGCTGCTGGCGGATCGTCGTACACCGGTGTGCGGCGACCCCGCGGCGATCCTCAGCGCCCCCGCCGAGGCGGCACCCGGCGGCCCGTCGGCCGGCGGCACCGCCCCCGGCGGCACCGTCGGCGGTGCGACCGCCGGTGGGGCGGCCGGGAAGCGAACGGTGTGCCGGTGCAACGGGGTGACGCGGGCGGCGATCACGGCGGCGTGGGAAGGCGGCGCGACGAGTGTCGCGGAGGTGGCCCGGCAGACCCGGGCGACGACGGGATGTGGCGGCTGCAGCGGCGCGGTCGGCGATCTGCTCGAGCGGCTGAGCTCCGGTGAGCCCAGCGCGGCCGAGGACGAGACGGCTCCGGCCAGGAGGATGACGATGAGTGAGCTCGCGAAGGCGAAGCACGTGGTGGTGGTCGGTGGCGGGATGGTCGCGCACCGGCTGGTCGAGGCGCTGCGGTCCCGCGACACCGAGAACACGTGGCGGGTCACGGTGCTGGCCGAGGAGCCGCGGCTGCCGTACGACCGCGTCGCGCTGACGACGTACTTCTCCGGCCGTGACCCGCAGGACCTCGCCCTCGGCGAGCCGGAGCTGTGGGACGACCCCGGGGTGACCCTGCGGAAGGGGGTCGTTGCCACCGGCATCGATCCGGTACGGCGCACCGTCAGCACCAGCCGCGGCGAGACGATCGGGTACGACGAGCTGGTGCTCGCCACCGGGTCGTACCCGTTCGTCCCGCCGGTCAAGGGCAGCGACCTCACCGGGTGCTTCGTGTACCGCACCGTGGACGACGTCGCGGCGCTGCGCACGTACGTCGAGGAGCTGCGCACGCGCAAAAGCGCGGTGCGCGGCGTCGTCGTCGGCGGCGGCCTGCTCGGCCTGGAGGCGGCGGGTGCCCTGCGGGCGCTGGGCGCCGACACCACGGTCGTCGAGTTCGCGCCGCGGCTGATGCCGCTGCAGGTCGACGAGGGCGGCGGCGCCGCACTGCGCCGGCTGATCGAGGACCTGGACGTCCAGGTCAGCACGGCCGCGCAGGTCACCAAGGTGAAGGCCGCGCCGGGCGGCGCGGTCCGCGCGGTCTCGGTCGCCGACGCCGACGACATCGCCACCGACGTGGTCGTGTTCGCGGCCGGCGTGCGGCCCCGCGACGAGCTCGTCCGCAACCTCGGCGACGGAGCGGACGCGGGGCTGCGGCTCGGCGAGCGCGGCGGCGTGGTCGTGGACGAGGGCTGCCGCACCGGCGCGGACGGGATCTGGGCGATCGGTGAGGTGGCCTGTATCGAGGGCCGGGTCTGGGGCCTGGTAGCGCCGGGGTACGCGATGGCCGAGGTGGTCGCGGACCGGCTGCTCGGCGGCGCGGCGACGTTCCCCGGCGCGGACTCGTCGACCAAGCTCAAGCTGCTCGGTGTCGACGTGGCCAGCTTCGGTGACGCGTTCGGCGCGACCGAGGGCGCCTTGGACATCGTGTACGCCGACCCGGTGGCCGGGGTCTACAAGAAGCTCGTCCTCTCCGACGACGCGCGCACGCTGCTCGGCGGCATCCTGGTCGGCGACGCCTCGGCGTACGCGGCGCTCCGGCCGATGACGGGACGACCGCTCGGCGCCGACCCCGCGTCGTACCTGCTGCCCGAGGGCGCGCAGCCCGCGGCGACCGGCGACCTGCCGGACGACGCGCCGGTCTGCTCCTGCAACAACGTATCCGCCGGCCGGCTGCGCTGCGCGGTCCGCGACGAGGGCTGCCAGGACGTCAAGTCGTTGTGCGTGGCAACGAAGGCCGGAACGAGCTGCGGCTCCTGCCTGCCGATCGTGAAGAACGTCCTGAACGCCGAGCTGACCGCGGCCGGCGTCACGGTCAGCAAGGCACTCTGCGAACACTTCGCGCTGTCCCGCGCCGAGTTGTTCGACGTGGTCCGGGTGACCGGGCTGCGGACGTTCTCCGAGATCGTCGACCGCCACGGCACGGGGCGTGGCTGTGACATCTGCAAGCCGGTGGTGGCCTCGATCCTGGCCAGCCTGGACCCGGCCGGGCACGTGCTCGAGGGCGAGCGCGCGACCCTGCAGGACACCAACGACCACGTGATGGCCAACCTGCAGAAGGACGGCACCTACTCGGTGGTGCCGCGGATCCCGGGCGGCGAGATCACCCCGGAGAAGCTGATCGTGATCGGCGAGGTGGCCCGGGACTTCGGGCTCTACACCAAGATCACCGGCGGCCAGCGGATCGACCTGTTCGGTGCCCGGATCGAGCAGCTGCCGGCGATCTGGAAGCGGCTCGTCGACGTCGGGTTCGAGTCCGGCCACGCCTACGGCAAGGCGGTCCGCACGGTGAAGTCGTGCGTCGGCTCGACCTGGTGCCGGTACGGCGTGCAGGACTCGGTCGGGATGGCGATCGCGCTGGAGCTGCGCTACCGCGGGCTGCGCTCGCCGCACAAGCTCAAGCTCGGTGTCTCCGGCTGCGCCCGCGAGTGCGCCGAGGCGCGCGGCAAGGACGTCGGCGTGATCGCCACCGAGAACGGCTGGAACCTGTACGTCGGCGGCAACGGTGGCATGACCCCGCGGCACGCCGAGCTGCTGGCCTCCGACCTCACCGACGACGAGCTGTTCACCGCGATCGACCGGTTCCTGATGTACTACGTGCGCACCGGCGACCGGCTGCAGCGCACCTCGGTGTGGATCCGGGAGATCGAGGGCGGCCTGGACCACGTCCGCGACGTCGTGATGAACGACAGCCTCGGCATCGCCGCCGACCTGGACGCCGCGATGGCCGCGCACATCGGCTCGTACACCGACGAGTGGAAGGCCACCCTCGACGACCCCGACAAGCTGGCCCGGTTCGTGTCGTTCGTGAACGCGCCGGACCAGCCCGACGCCGACCTGCGGTACGTGGTCGAGCGCGACCAGCCCCGCCCCGCCACGGAGCGGGACCTGTCCGGCCCGGTGATGCTCGCCGGTCCCCGCCTGGAGGTGCACCCATGACGCTCATCAGCACGGCAGCCGGAGTGGTGGTCTGCCGGTACGACGACCTGCTGCCCGAGCGTGGCGTCGCCGCCCTGCTCGGCGAGCGCCAGATCGCGCTGTTCCGGACGTACGACGGAGACGTGTTCGCGCTGGACAACAAGGACCCGTTCAGTGGCGCGAACGTGCTGTCCCGCGGCATCGTCGGCAACCGCGGCCCCGTCCCCACGGTGGCCTCGCCGATGTACAAGCAGGTGTTCGACCTGCGCACCGGCCGCTGCCTCGACGACCCGGAGGTCGCCGTCACGTCGTACGAGGTGACCGTGGTCGACGGCATGGTGATGGTCGGTGGGTAGCAAGGCGCCCCAGCGGCCCACCCCGGGCCCGCTGAACGGCTGCACCCTGGTCGTCACCGCGCACCGCCGCGCGGACGACCTGATCATGGCGTTCGAGCGCCGCGGGGCGAAGGTGCTGCACGCGCCGACCCTGGAGATCGTGCCGATCGCCGAGGACACGGTGCTGATCCAGGCGGTCCGCGACGTGATCGCCGACCCGCCGGATGACGTGGTGGTGACCACCGCGGAGGGCTTCCGGGGCTGGATCGAGGCGGCCGACACCGCGGGCCTGGCGGGCGACTTGCTCAGCACGTTGGAGCGCACCCGGATCCTGGCCCGCGGCCCGAAGGCGCGCGGCGCGATCCGGGCCGCCGGCCTGGTCGAGGCCTGGTCCGCGCACTCCGAGACGACCGCCGAGGTGGTCGAGTGGCTGCGGCACCACGGAGTCGCCGGGCGGAAGATCGTCGTACAGCTCCATGGTCTGTCCGACCCGGCGCAGCAGGACGCGTTGCGTTCCGCCGGCGCGGTGGTGCGTGAGATCGAGGTGTACCGCTGGGGGCCGGCGCCGGACCCGGCCGCCGTGGACCGGGCCGTCGCGCAGATCTGCGCCGGGGCGGTGGACGCCGTCGTCCATACGTCGGCGCCCGCGGCGCAGGCGCTGCTGGACGCCGCCGCGGCCGCGGACCAGCTGGAGGCGCTGCTGCACGTGCTGCGGTGCGGCCGGGTGCTGAACGCGTGCGTCGGCCCGGTCACCGCGGCGCCGTTCCGGGCCGTCGGGCTGGAGCCGGTGGTGCCGGACCGGTACCGGCTCGGCGCGCTGATCCGGACGGTCACCGACCTGCTGGCGCACGAGCACGCGCCCTGCCTGGAGACCGCGTTCGGCCCGCTGGTGCTGCGCGGGGGAGGAGCCACGCTCGACGGTGTCGTGGTACCGCTCGGGCCCGGCCCGCGCGCGGTGCTCGGATCGCTGGTCGAGGCCCGCGGCCAGGTGGTGTCGCGGCCGAAGCTGCTCGCCGCGCTGCCCGGTGCGGCCGACGAGCACTCCGTCGAGGTGACCGTGAACCGGCTGCGCACCGCGCTCGGCTGCCCCGAGCTGGTGCGGACCGTCGTACGACGTGGTTACCGGCTCGAGCTCGCGGACGATGACGTCGTGGCGGGAGCCGGATGAGGCCGGACCTGATCGCCTGCGCGCACGGTACGGCGGACCCGCGCGGCCGCCGGGTCGTACACGAGCTGGTGCGCGCGATCGCCCGGCAGCGGCCGGAGCTGCGGACCTCGCTCGGCTTCGTCGACGTGGACCTGCCGGCGCTGCCGGACGTCGTACGACGTGTCGTTGCCGACGGCACCGAAGCCGTGGTGCTGCCGCTGCTGCTGAGCGGCGGGTACCACGTGCACGTCGACATCGCCGGCGTCCGCGGGCCGGGCGTGGTCGCCGCCGGGGCGCTCGGGCCGCACGAGCTGTTGGCCGAGGTGCTCGCCGACCGCCTCGGCGAGCGCATGGCCGGCGCTGCCGACCGTGTCGTCCTCGCAGCGGCCGGTTCCTCGGACCGCCGGGCGCTGCTGGACTGCGAACTGACCGCTGGGCTGCTC
>DASXRB010000256.1:0-2789 GCA_036506875.1 Kribbellaceae bacterium
CAGCCGCTCGCCGGCGCTGCGGACCGCCGTCGGAAACACCACCAGCGCGACGACGGTGAATACCGCGGCGACCGGGTAGAACAGCGTCTCGCCAGCGTCACGCGCCGCATGGAGTCCGAACACCAGCGCCGTCAGGTTGACCAGCATCCCGGCCGTGTACGTGAACATCGAAACCGACAGGACCCGCCAGAACCGCTTGGCGGCCGGCCGGAGCCGCGGGTCGACCGCGACCCGTAACTGACCGACGCCAATCAGGCCGGCGTACACCGGCGCCACTACCGCGAGTCCGACCCGTTGGCCGCCGGCCGGACCGACCGCGAACCAGGCCAGCGCGGCGATGCCGAACACCAGCCCGAACGCCGTCAGACGATCCATGCCTGCCAGCCGCGCGCAGCGTGCGATCATGCTCACCGCACCAGGGCCCGGTGCTCCCACCCCGCACACTCCGCTCGTCGGGTTCGACAATTGCGACGTGCCTCCGGCACGATAGCGAACCAGGCTCGCCCGCGGGGAGTCCTCGCCCGGTTGCTTACCGTTGCCAACTCGGTCGAAACGGCTACATGCAGGGGGATAACGCGACCGCACTACCCGCCGTGTCGGACCAGTGACACCACGCGTCGGCATGGACAGGCCTCCCGGTGGACAGCAAACGCAACCGGATCAACGGCGATCCGGAAACGCCGCCTGACATCGACGGCGGGCTCAATACCGGGGCAGCGGCGTGCAATCAGCGGCTACAGCGCCGGAATTCCTGCGGCCCAGGCGGACGGGCCCGCGTTCAGGCGACAAGCTCCCGGACGCGCGGGATGACCTTCGTGCCGTACAGCTCGATCGCGGACGTGAGGCCCTCGTGGGACAGGCCGCCCATGCCGTACTTGAGGTCGAAGCGGGTGGCGCCGAGGACGGCGAGGTTCGTGGCGATCTTCTGGGCGACGGTCTCCGGCGAGCCGACGTACAGCGCGCCGTGTGGGCCGACCTCGTGCCGGAAGGACTCCACGGTCGGTACCGCGAAGCCGCGCGTCTTGGCCACCTTGCGGATGAGCTCGCGGTAGTGCGGCCAGAATTCTTCTCGGGCCTGCTCGTCCGTTGCCGCGACGTGGCCGGGCGCGTGCACGCCGACCGGGAGCGGCTCGCGGCCCAGCCGTTGCAGGGCCTGCTGGAAGAGCTGGGAGAAGGGCGCGAACCGGGCGGGGTTGCCGCCGATGATGGCGAGCATGAGGGAGTACCCGTACCGGGCGGCGCGCAGCACCGATTGCGGGCTTCCGCCCACACCGATCCATGCTGGGAACGGTTGGGTGTGCGGCACGACGTCCTGCTCGAACAGCGGCGCCCGGTGCTTGCCCTCCCAGGTGACCGGGCCGCCCTTGAGCAGTTCGGCGAACAGGTGCGCCTTCTCCTCGAACAGGTCCTCGTAGTCGGCAAGGTCGTAACCGAACAGCGGGAACGACTCGATGCTCGACCCGCGACCGAGGATCACCTCGGCCCGCCCGCCCGAGATGGCGTTGAGGGTGGAGTAGCGCTGGAACACGCGGACCGGGTCGTCGGAGCTGAGCACGGTGACGGCCGACCCGAGATGGATCCGGTCGGTACGCGCGGCGATCGCGGCCAGGACCACGTCGCCGGCCGGCATGGGGAACTCGTCGGTGTGATGCTCGCCGAGGCCGAAGAAGTCCACGCCGACCTGTTCGGCGAGGACTCCTTCCGCTACGACGTTGCGGATGCTCTGGGCATGGGACAGCGGTCGGCCGTCCGGACCGTTCGTGCGATCCCCGAAGCTGTCGAGGCCGAGCACAACTGGTGTCACGGGAATTCACTCCTGCCTTGCTGTGGCGGATACCGCCAGCTGGAATGCGTTGCGCCGCAACGCGACGCCGAAGACGGGGCCGCCGGGTTCGAGCAGGCGGCCGGTACGTAGGCCGGGGAGCCGGACCGGGTCGTACCCGATGCGGTCGATGACACCGGCCACCGTGTCCACCGCGACCGGATCGTCGCCGGCCACACCGAGCGCGCGGCGCCCCGCAGCGCCTTCGGGCCGCCGGTCCACGTCGAGTTCGTGGTACCCGATGTGGTTGAGCGTCTTGACCACCGTCGAGCGTGACAGCCGGCGGGCGACGATCTCGCTGCTGCCGTACCCGCGGTCCTCGAACATCCCCTCGACGCCGTCGACGGGCGGCCAGTAGTTCATCGTGTCCACGACGAGCTTTCCGGCCACGAGCGACGGATCCAACGTCACGAACCGGTGCAGCGGGATCGCCAGGACCACGAGGTCCGACTCAGCGACCGCGTCGGCCGCCCACCCCGCCACCGCGCCCGGAGCCAGGATCTGCGTGATCAGCTCGATGTCAGCCGGGTCGCCGGACGCCGCGATGCGCACCGGATACCCCGCCTCCACCGCGACCCGCGCGATGACCGGGCCGGTGTGCCCGGCACCGAGCACCGCGATGCGTGGCGTCGCGGTCATCGCCGGCCGCCCTCGAGGTGGTTGCGCAACGCTCGCAAGATGTCAGCGAGCGCGTCGAACTGGTCGGGCGTCAACGCGTCGGCGAAATGGGTCCGGATGGCCCGAGCGTGCGGCACGGTCGCCCGCCGGAACATGCTCGCGCCGTCCTGCGTCATGAAGACCTCCGCACCGCGGCTGTCGGTCGCGCACTCGTCCCGGCCGATCAGCCCGCGCCGCTGCAGCCGCGCCAGGTGATGCGACAGACGACTGCGCTCCCAGTTGATCGCCGCTGCAAGCTGAGAGGACCGCATGCGCCGGCCGGTGGCCTCGCTCAGCGCCAGCAGGACCT
>DASXRB010000257.1:0-2510 GCA_036506875.1 Kribbellaceae bacterium
GCGGGTGTCGCCGACCGGCAGGTCCAGGGGGTTGATCTTCACGCCGGTGACGCCGAGCCGCACGATGGTGCCGCCGACCGCGTCGGCCAACCGCAGGTACTCGTCCTCGGGGTCGACGATCGCGCACACGACGCCCTGGTACAGGTTGCGCAGCACGTCGAGCTTGACGAAGTAGCTCTTGCCCGCGCCGCTTCTGGCCAGGACGACGGAGTTGTAGTTCTCGCAGCTCCACCGGTCCCACCAGACGATGCCCTGCGAATCGGGGTTGACCCCGTACAGGACGCCGCCGGTGGTGGCCGGGTCGCCGGGCAGCGGCGCCGGCAGGTCGGCGCTGGCGAGGGGGAAGGCGGCGGCCAGGGCCTGGGTGTCCATGGTGCGCCGCATCTGCAGGCTGTCCGTGGCCAGGGGCAGGGTGGTGGTCCAGCCGGGCAGGTGCCGCCAGGTCGCCGGCTGCACCTCGATCAGCGTGGAGGCGGCGGCGGCCTTCACCTGCGCGCAGGCTTCGAGGAGTTCGGCCCCGGTGCGGGCGTGCACGGTCAGGTACAGCCCGACGCGGAACAGCTTGGCCGCGCCGCGCGCCAACCTCTCGGCGAGGTCGGCGGCGTCGTCGGCGGCGGCCTCCACATACGGGTCGGCCAGCTTGCCCTTCTCCGCGTCCGCGCGCCGGGACGACTCGAACCGGGCCCGCTGGTTGCGCAGCCGCGACGCGGCGACCGGGGCCGGGATCGGGTCGATGTGCAGGGCAAGGTCGAGCCGGCCCGGCCAGGACAGCAGGGGTTCGAGCCAGGCCGGGCCGACCTCGGCCGGGTAGCCGGTCACGACCAGGGTGGCGGCGTAGCCGTCACCGACGCGCAGGAACCGGGGGGTGACTTCGACGGAGGCCGGTGCGACGGTGGCCGCCAGCGACGAGCGCGGGCGACCACCGTCGGGCTGTGCGGTGCGGGTGCGGGTGAGCGTCTTCACGGTTGTCGCTTCCTGGGTGCGGCCCTGCTCGGGCCGGTGATGACGGTGTCGGGGGCGGCCAGCCCGCCGGGGCGCGGCGGCCGGTACGGGTCCGCCGCAGCCGCCAGCGCGGCGGTGGCGGCGTGCCCGTCCAATGCCCGGGTGGTGACGCCGAGCCCGGACAGCGAGCGGACGGTGTCGTCGGCGCGGCGGCGGGCGGCGTGCTCGCCGCGTTCGCCGGTGGTGGTCCGGGTGACGATGAGGACCTGCCGGCGCAGCGGGTCGCGGCGTTCGGCGAGGTCGTCGAGGAACCGGGCGTGGTCGGCCGCCGCTTCCGCGAGGGCCGGGTGCGGCATCCGGTCCGCCGCTGCGGCGAGCGCGCGGGCGTGCGAGCGCAGGTCGACCGGCTGCGCGGACACCACGATCTGCGTCGGCGTGGACAACGAGTTCAGCCAGCGGCCGAACGTGTCGATCAGCGCGGCCTTCTCGTCCGCGGTGCGCAACGCCAGGTTGACGCTGGTCGCCGCGACCATCGCCGCCTTCGTCGCGCCGAGGCTGATCTCGCCGCGCTCGTCGACGGCGTCCGCGGGCAGTTTCAGCGGCGCCGGCAGCATCACCTTCGACGCCGGAGCCTGCACCCAGTCGGGGGTCTTGGCGGTGGTGTCGGTGGTGGACAATGCCCGCGGCGCCCGGGAGTGGCGCACCGCGGACAGCAGCCACACGTCCATCGACAGCCCGTCACGGCGGCCCACAGCGAGCCCGAACACCAGCCCGCCCAGGATGATCGCGGCGCCGAGCAGCACCGGCACCCGCACCACCGAGTGCAGGGCCTGCCAGCCGCCGTAGAAGATGACGGCGGCAACGGCGAGGATCGCCAACTGCCGAAACGTCAGGCCGTAGAGCACCTTGTCCGGCGCGTCCACATCGGCGGGAACCCGTGCCCTATACGGCTCGTCAGTCAAGGTACTCTTCGGACTCATTGGTGATCACTCACCCTTTCCATCCATTGAAAGGTCAGCGCTTGACCGTGCTGTTTTCGCAGCGCAAGCGCACCGGGCTGTTCTTCGTGTGCGAGGTCGAAGGGAGGCGACGCGTCACCGTGGCTCAGGAGTGGACCGACCGTGGCGTGCCCGCCTCGGCTGATCGCCTCGCGGTGGACGGCTTGACGGCGGCGCGGTCGCTGGTCGATGCGATCGACCCCAGCGGGGCGCGGCCGGTGCAGGCGGCCGGCGTCGGAGATGACAGGGGTGACCGTCCGGGAACGGGAGCAGATGTCGGGCTGGGATCGTCGCCAGGCAGTGATGGCGGTGGCGAACATGGTCGAGTCGTTGCTGCGCGGCAGCGGGCAGGCCGGCGGTGAATCCGATTGCGAAGATCAGCAGCTCGCATCTGTCGAGGCTGGCGATCGTATACGTGCGGCAGTCGACGGTGGCGCAGGTGCGGTTCAACACCGAGTCGACCCAGCGCCAGTACGGCCTCGTGGGCACCGCCGCCGAGTTCGGCTGGCTGGCCGAGCAGATCGTCGTGGTCGACGCGGACCTGGGCGTGTCCGGCCGGTTCGGCGCCGA
>DASXRB010000258.1:0-3362 GCA_036506875.1 Kribbellaceae bacterium
GGAGGAGGAGAGCGATGCGGCGCATCGCGCGACGACGACAACGCCGCCAGCGGGCGTCTGGGGCGCCGCTAAACGTGCCGAACGTTTCTTGACGAGGCACTAGACCCCTGATCCACCCGGCCCGCCCGGCCTGCTGACTCACGGGCGGGCCGGGTGCTGTTCGCCACGGTGCCGGGACCCCGGGGCCCCAGCGATTGAGAGCCACGCCCTACGCGCGGCGTGAGGCGCGGATTACAGTACGACGCCATGCGGACAAGAGCTTCGGCGATTGTCGGGAGGGACGCAGAGCTCGAAGTACTCCGGCACGGCCTCGACCAGGCCGCGCGGGGGTACGGCGGGCCGGTGTTCCTGGTCGGCGAGGCCGGTATCGGCAAGACGCGTCTGGCCGAGACCACCACGAGCCTCGGCCTGGAGGCCGGCCTGGTCACCCTGCGGGGCCGGGTCGGGACCCTCGGGCCGATGGTGCCGTTCCGGCCGATCACGGAGGCACTGCTGTCCCTGCTGCGACGTGGTGAGCTGGACGGGATCGGCGACCTCGGGCCGTACCGCGGGGTGCTGGGGCGGTTCATCCCCGAGTGGGCGACCGGGGAGCCGCAGACCCAGGCGCCGTCGATCGTCGTCCTGGCCGAGGCGCTGCTGCGGCTGCTGTCGATGATCGGGCGGGACCGCGGCTGCCTGCTGGTGCTGGAGGACCTGCAGGCCGCGGACGCGGAGACGCTGGCGATCATCGAGTACCTGATCGACAACCTGGCCGACGCGCCGATCCTGCTGCTCAGCACGCTGCGCGCCGAGCGCTGCGACGCGCTCGACCTGGCCACCGCGACCGCGCTGCGCGACACCGGTGCCGTGCTGGAGCTGGCGCGGCTGGACCGGGCGGGCACCTGCCGGGTCGCCGCGTCGGTGCTGGACGTGGCCGTCGACGCGCTGCCGGAACCGCTGGCCGACTGGTTGTGGCAGGGCAGTGCCGGGGTCCCGTTCGTGATCGAGGAGCTGGTCGCGGAGGTCACCAAGAGCGGCCTGGTGTCACCGGTCGAGGAGGCCACCGAGCTCGCACTCGGCGAGAGCCTGACCGCGACGGCCGTCCCGGCCGCGGTGGTGCGCAGCGTCGGACACCGCGCGAACCGGCTCGGCCCGGACGCCACCCGGGTGCTGTCCCTGGCCGCGGTGACCGGCAACCGGTTCTCGCTGCCGGTGGTGCGGGAGGCCACCGGGATCGACGACCGCACCCTGCTCGCCACCCTGCACGCCGGGATGGCCGCCGCCCTGGTCGGCCCGGACGAGCCGGCCCCGGACTGGTACGCGTTCCGGCACCCGCTCAGCGCCGAGGCGCTGCTGGCCGCTCTCACCCCGACCGAACGCGCGGAGCTGTCCCGGCAGGCCGCCGACGCGGTCGAGCGGCTGCACCCGGACCTCGACGGCGACTGGTGCGCACTGGTCGCGGAGCTGCGGCTGCACGCCGGCGAGCTGGCCCGGGCGGGCCGGCTGTACGCGGCGGCCGGCGAGCGCGCGCTGACCAGCGGCGGCGTGCTGTCCGCGATCGCGATGCTGGACCGGGCCCGGCGGTCGCTCACCCCGGCCGGCGACCCCGACCTGTACGCCGACATCGTGAACTCGCTGGTGCTCGCGCTCGGCGAGACCGGTCAGTTCGACCGAGCCTTCGAGCTCGCGGACGTGGTGGACGCGCTCGGCGGCGCCGGCCTGCGACCGACCCGGCAGGCCGCCCTGCACGCCCGGCTGGCCGCGGTCGGCGACCTGGCCGCCCGCTGGACCGACGCGTCGGACCAGATCGCGAAGGCCCGCGCGCTGATCGGCCCGGACGCCGCCGACGAGGACACCGCGCCGGTCGACGGCATCGCCGCGCACCTGGCGCTGAGCATGCCCGGGCCGGACCGGCTGCGCACCGCGGAGGAGCTGGCCCACCGCGCTGCCACCGCTGCCGAACGCGCGCCGCTCCCGGTGGTGGCCTGCGAGGCCTGGCAGCTGCTCGGCGTGCTGGCCCGCGAGCGCGACCTGGGCACCGCGAACGCGTACTTCGACCGCGCCGAGCGGTTCGCCGCGCGGCACCGGCTGCCGATCCAGCGGGTCTACTCCCAGGTGCTCAAGGCGGGTACGACGTACCTGGCCGACGGCAGCGTCGACGAGATGGAACAGGCCCGGCAGCAGGCGCTGCGGATCGGCGCGCTGCCGCTGGCCTACATCGCCGAGGGCATCATCGCGATGCGCACCGTGCTGCACGGCGACTACGCGACGGCCGCGCGGATGGTGGACGACTGCCTCGGCGTGGCCAGCCGGATGCACGCGGGCCAGACGCTGTCGTACATCCTCGTCGTCAAGGGCACGCTGGCCGCGCACCGGGGCGACCGGCGCGGGATGACCGCGGCGCTGGACGAGCTGGACCGTTCCGGCACCGGCGCGGCGTACGAGCTGTCCCTGGCCTACGGCCTGGCCCGCACGTTCTGCGCGCTGCTGGAGGAGGACCGCGAGCTGGCCCAGCGCGAGCTGTCCCAGGCGCTCGCGTACGACGCGGAGAACCCGACGACCTTCCACGTCGCCGGCAAGAACGGCCTGGCGTTGCTGCTCGGGGTCCTGGCCGAGCGGGCCGGCTGGGCGCACTACGAGACGGTGACGGCGACCGCGGCCAGCACGATGCGCTGGAACCGGCAGTTCGTCGCGCTCGCCCGGGCCGTGTTGCTCGGCCGCGAGGGCCGCGGCGCGGAGGCCGGCGCCGCCGTCGCGGAGGCACTGGAGGCGGCCGCACTGTTCCCGATGGCCCGGCACCTGGGGCTGCGGCTGGTCGCGGACGAGGCGCACGCCCACGGCTGGGGCACGCCGGTGGAGTGGCTGCGAGAGGCGGAGAACTACTTCCACTGCGACGACCCGGCGCCGATCGCCGGCGCCTGCCGGGCGCTGCTGCGCCAGTTCGGCGCGCCGGTCCGGCAGCGCCGGGCCGGGTCGGACCGGATCCCGGCCGGGCTGCGCCGGCTCGGCGTCACCACCCGCGAGCTCGAGGTCGGCCGGCTGCTGGTCGAGCGGATCGGCAACAAGGCGATCGCCGAGCGCCTGTTCATCTCCCCGCGCACGGTGGAGAAGCACGTCGCCAGCCTGCTCGTCCGCACCCAGTCCGACGACCGCGAGGCCCTGATCACCTACCTGCGAGGAGAGCTCGGGTGATGCTGATCCTGGTCCGGCACGCGCTGCCCGCGCACGGTCCCGACGTACCGCCGCACGCCTGGCCGCTGGCACCCGAGGGCCGCGCGGCCGCCGCCGAGCTGTGCCGCTGCCTTCCCCCGGACGCCTACCTGGTGACAAGCACCGAGACAAAGGCGGTCGAGACCCTGGCCCCGGCAGGCGTCGCGGTGAGC
>DASXRB010000259.1:0-6088 GCA_036506875.1 Kribbellaceae bacterium
AGTACTCGTCCTCGACGAGCGCCAGGTGCTTCAGCAGCCCGCCCAGGGTCATCGACGACGGCGCGTGCTTCGCGCTCAGCCCGCGGGCGTCCAGGCCGCCGCACTTCCACGCAAGAAGCCTGCGCTGGCGTTCCAGGGACCCCACCAGGGAGTCGATCTCGCTGCCGGCGACCGGCGCTTCCCGCAGAACCGTCTCGTCGTTCATGACGAGCATGCTACGGCCCATCCCGGACGATCTACTTCCGGAATGCGCCTCGGTGACCACGCTGATCGAGGTCAGCGCGCGGGCGGCTGCGGCTGGGGGAGCGCGCGGGGCTGACCGGCTCGGTCGGCGAGCCAGAGTTCGGGTGGTGCGATGCGCTCGGCGGGCAGGTACTCGGTGACCTCGGCGCCGGCGTCGTCGTACTGGACGAGGCCGGTCCAGCCGTCCGGGCCGTTCTCCCTGGCGATCAGCCAGCCGCGTCGCCACCGCGTGCCGACCAGCACGATCACGTGACAAGGCAACGAGAGGCCGCGCAGTACCCAGGCGACATGCGCGCGTTGCGACCGGACGCCCTCCGCCGGGTTGGTCACGAGCTCAGCCCGCACCGCAGGCGGAGTTCGTCGCGGATCTCTCGTGGCACGGGGATGCGGTGCTGTTCCAGCGCGGCCGTGCAGTCACGCAGTGCGGCGACGAGCCGCGCGGACTCGGCCGCGGTGGGGATTGCTGGACGGTGGGACCTGGCCCGCTGGTCGGCGGCGCGGGCCGCCGCGAGGTCGGCGAACAGTGCGGCGAGGGTCTGGTCGACAGCCGATCTGTGGAACGCACCGGGCGGAGGGAGATGTCGTTGGATGGTCATGGGCATCGCCTCATCGGCCGCCGGTTCCCGACATTCCGCGTGGGATGCCATCGGTCCGGACCCCCTCAACACTACCCCGGCCGCCACGTCTCCTCGCCGTCGAGGCTGTCGCGGCCCTCGACGACGCCGGCGGCGACGTCGGCGAGCCGGCGGTTGGAGGAACGGGCCGCGCGGCGGAGGAGATCGAACGCCGTTCCCATGTCCATCCCGCCGCGCTCGGCGAGGACGCCCTTGGCCTGCTCGATCACGACCCGGCTGTTGAGCGCGGCCTGCAACTGCCCGGCGAGCAGCTCGCGGCTGCGGGTGAGCCGTTCCTGCAGGATCGCGATGGTCGCCACGTCGGCGAGCGCCTGGGCCACGCTCAGGTCGTGGGTGCGGACCTCCGCAGGAGGGGCCCAGAAGAGGTTGAGCGCACCGATGGTCTCGCCGCGCAGCCGCAGCGGAACCGCATGCACCGCCGCGAAGCCCGCCGCGGTGGCCTCCGCCGCGAACCGCGGCCAGCGCTGGTCGGCGCCGCTCAGCCGGTCGGTCCCGACCGGCCGGCCTTCGATGTAGCAGTCCAGGCACGGGCCCTCGTCGTTCTGCAACTGGAACAGCTCGACGAGCCGGACCTGCTCGCTCGACGACGCGGCGACCTGCAGCACGCCGTGCTGATCGCGGAGCAGCAGTCCGGCGGCATCGACGCCCAGCAGCTGCACGCAGCGCTCGGTGAGCAGCTGGAGCAGCTCGATGACGTCGTACTCGTCGACCAACGAGTCGGCCAGTTCGACGAAGGTCGTGGCAAGACGCTCGGTGTCCACACGTCGCATTGTCCCAGGGCACCGGCGGCGCCGTCAGCGCCCGCCGAGCCGGAGCCGGCGGGCGACGATGTCGCGGGCAACCGCTGCCACCGGGCGGTCCGCGGCGTAGGCGGCGGCGCACAACCTGGCGAAGGCGTCGACGGCACCCAGGTGGAGCTGGACGATCAGCATGCCGGTGGCCTGGTGAACCTCGGGACGGAACCGGGTGCTGTCGGTGATGAGCCACACCAGCGCCTCGGCCGAGCTGATCACCGGGTTGTCGAGCAGCACGATGGCCGCGGCGTCGGCCACGGCGGCGACCTCCGCCAGCTCGTCGTGCCGCGGTGTGCCGGGGCGCCGGCGATAGAGCTGGAGTACGCCGAGGGTCGTAGCGCCGACCTGCACCGGGCTGGCGACGACGGCGCGGACTCCCAGCGCGGCCGCGGCCGGCGCGAACCACGGCCAGCGAGCGGTCCCGGTGCCGCCGAGATCAGCCTCGACCACCCGGCGGGCGTTGTGCGCCACCTCGACGGCCGGGCCTTCTCCGAGCTCCTGCTGCAGGTCGTCGAGCCGTTCGGCCACCAGATCGGTGGCGTGGACGGTGAGCCGGTACGGCGCGGCGCCGACCAGCTGCACGCTGGCACCGCAGCAGTCCAGACCGTGGACGCACAACTCGCACAGCTGCGCGATCCGGCCGCCGGCCGTGGCCTCGGCAGCCAGCAGTCGCTGCGGCCAGTCGCTCGGAAGCATCGGTCAGCCGGTCTGGGATCTCATGTGCCGCAGTCCCGCGCCGACATCGTGCAGGTGCCGGAGCACCGTGCCGTAGGAGGTGAGCGCGGAGGACTCCTCGTACGGAACGCCGTGGCGCTCGCAGAACCGCCGGACCACCGGCTGCGCCCGGCGCAGGTTGGGCCGCGGCATGCTCGGGAACAGGTGGTGCTCGATCTGGTAGTTCAAGCCTCCCAGCACGAGGTCGGTCGCGACGCCGCCGCGAATGTTGCGCGAGGTCAGCACCTGACGCAGCAGCGGGTCGCGGGCCTGGTCGGCCGGCAACGCGGGCATGCCCTTGTGGTTGGGGGCGAACGCGCAGCCGAGATACACACCGAGCAGGCCTTGGTGGATGACGACGAACACCGCGACCTGCGCCCACGTCATCGTCGTGACGAGCAGCGCCGCGTACGCCGCGAAGTGAACCGCCAGCAGGGCCGCCTCCGCACCGCGCCGGCGGATCCCGGGTCTGGTCACGGCGCTGACGCTGGCCACCTGGAGGCTCACCGCTTCGAGAAGCAGCAGCGGGAAGAACAACCAGGCCTGGTGGCGCGTCAGCCAGGCCGCGGCGCCGCGCCGGGACATCGCACTCCCGGCGTCGAACACCAGGACACCTGGCTGCGCGTCGGGATCGCCGTCGAGGTCGTTCGGGTGCGCGTGGTGGGCGTTGTGCTTGCCGACCCACCAGCCGAAGCTCAGGCCGCTCAGCACGTTCGCGTGCAGCAGCCCCAGCAGATTGCTCGGTCCGGAACGACGCGCGATCTGCCGGTGCCCCGCGTCATGACTGTAGAAGCCGATCTGCGCGGACACCACGGCGAACGCGACCGCGAGCAGCATCAGCCACCACGACTCACGCAGGAACACCATCGCCGTCACCACAGCCGCCAGGGCGAGGAGGTTGGCGATCATCAGGCAGGCGTAGAACCCCGGCCGCCGCCGGAGCAGACCCATCCGGCGGATCTCGCCGGCCAGCTCGGCGTACCCGCTGAGCTCGCGGGCGGACAGAAGATTTCGTTCGGCGACAGACATCCCTGGACTCCCGATCGGTCGGAGCGTCGCCACCGAGGTCCAGGGCAGCCGTACACCACCCACCGTACGCCCGCTCCGTGAACACGCCCGGTCGCGGCTGCGGAAAACTTCAGGGGAGTGTTGTTGAATCGGGCCGGCCCCGCTCGTCGGGTAGGCAGAGGACAGACCAACACCATCGATCACAGGAGGACCTGATGACCCAGTACGGAGTCTTCGTCTACCACCCGGAGTCGGCCGACCCGGCGGACATCACGCCGGAGTACCTGGAGCTGCTCGACCGCTACCCGTCGCAGGTCGAGGAGCTCGGCGCCCACATCGTCACGGGGTACGCGCTGCAGGGGAATGCGACGGCGACGTCGATCCGCGGCGACGTCATCACCGACGGCCCGTTCGTCGAGGCCAAGGAGGTCGTCGCCGGGTTCTACATCCTGGAGGCACCCGACCTGGACGTGGCCCTGCGCGCCGCGCAGCTGAATCCGGCGACCCGGGAGGGCGGCGTCGAGGTCCGGCCGCTGTACTTCCCGCCGGCCGGGTGAACGACAGCGGTACGACGGCAGCCGAGCGCGCCGTCGCGGACGCGCACCGTCGCGAGTGGGCCTTCGTGCTCGCCGCGACGGCGCGCGTCGCCGGTGACCTCGACGTCGCGGAGGAGTGTGTCCAGGAGGCGTACGTCGCCGCGCTGGACGCGTGGGCCCGCGACGGCATACCGCGTAACCCCGGTGCCTGGCTCACCGCCACCGCCAAGCGCAAGGCGATCGACGTCCTGCGCCGCGACCGGGTGTTCCGGTCGAAGATGCCCCTGCTGGTGGAGCCGGACGAGGCCGGGATGGACGAGAGCGAGGACGGCGCGGTGCCCGACGACCGGCTCCGCCTGATCTTCACCTGCTGCCATCCCGCGCTGTCTCGCGAGGCCCAGGTGGCGCTGACCCTGCGCCTGGTGTGCGGGGTCAGCACCGGCGACATCGCGAAGGCGTTCCTCGTCGCCGAGCCGGCGATGTTCGCGCGGGTGACCCGGGCGAAGAAGAAGATCGCGGCGGCCCGGATCCCGTACCGGGTGCCGGAGGCCAGTGAGCTGCCGGACCGGCTGGACGCGGTGCTGACCGTCATCCACCTGCTCTACACGACCGGGTACACCGCACCGTCCGGAGCCGACCTGGTCCGGGCCGACCTGGTGGACCGTGCGCTGCACCTCGCCCGCACGCTCCTGGCGCTGATGCCCGACGAGCCGGAGGTGCGCGGGCTCCTCGCGTTGATGCTGGTCACCGACGCCCGCCGCGGCACCCGTACCGATGACGAGGGGCGGCTGCTGGTGCTGGGGGAGCAGGACCGGTCGGCCTGGGACCGGGCCGCGATCGAGGAGGGCCACCACCTGGTCGTCGGCGCGTTCCGGACCGGGCGCGTCGGCCGGTACGCGCTGCAGGCCGCGATCGCCTCGCTGCACGCCATGGCCCCCAGCTATGAGACGACCGACTGGCGGCAGCTGGTCGGTCTCTACGACCGGCTGCTCGCCGTGTGGCCGTCGCCGGTCGTCGCGCTCAACCGGGCGGTGGCGGTGTCGATGGTCGAGGGACCGGCGGCCGCTCTCGCCGAGGTCGAGGTGCTGGAGCGGGACGGCCGGCTCGCCGGCTATCACTACCTTCCGGCCATCCGGGCGGACCTGCTGCGCCGTCTCGGCCGCCACGGTGAGTCGGCAGAGGCGTACCGCACCGCATCGGAGCTCGTGACGAACGACGCGGAGCGGGAGTTTCTCGCGGCCCGTCTCGCCGAGGCCGTCGGCCGGATCAGCTGACGCAGAACTCGTTGCCCTCCGGATCGTGCATGACGACGTAGTAGACCGGGCCCTGCGGATCGTCGTACCGCGTCCGTCGCCCGACGTGGGCGCCCAGCCGGACCAGGTCGGCGACCTTCGCCTCGACGATCTCGATCCGCCGCTCGAGCGGCGGTGCGTTGTCGCGGCCGGTGGGGTAGAGGTCGAGGCGCAGGCGGTTCTTGCCCGCCTTGGTCTCCGGCACCTGCTGGAACCAGATCGGCGGGCGCAGCCCGGCCGGGTCGAACAGCCGGTCGTCGAAGGCCGCTTCGGCGCCCAGCCGGGAGCGGTAGTGCGCATTCCACGTCGTCACAGTACGGCGGCCCGCCGACAGCAGCCGGTTGTCGGTGGGGCGTCCTAGCCTGATCCACGCGGCAAGAACCCGACCGACCAGGCAGAGGAGATCGTCGTGACCACGCTGTCAGACCGACCCAACACCGCCTTGATGGTGATCGACGTCCAGAACGGCGTCGTGGCCGGCACACACCAGCGCGACGCCGTCGTCGCGAACATCGGCACACTCGTCGACAAGGCACGCGAAGAGGGTGTCCCGGTCGTCTGGGTCCAGCACTCCGACGATCAGGGGCTGAAGCAGGGGAGTGAGGCCTGGGAGTACGTCCCTGAGCTGGCACGCCAGGAGCCGGAACCGCTGGTGCACAAGAGGTTCGCCGACGCCTTCGAGGACACCGACCTGGAACAGGTGCTGGCCGCAGCCCGCATCGGACGGCTGTTCGTGACCGGCGCGCAGACGGACGAGTGCATCCGGTCCACGATCCACGGCGCGTTCGTCCGGGGGTACGACGTGACGCTGGTCGGCGACGCGCACACGACCGAGGACCAGAGCGAGTGGGGCGCTCCGCCGCCGG
>DASXRB010000260.1:0-2299 GCA_036506875.1 Kribbellaceae bacterium
CCCGGGCGTCCACCCGTCTGCCAGCGGCAAGGCCGCGGCGACGGCCCGCAGGCTCGCGTTCGGGCTCGGGTCGGCGGCCGCCAGGGCCGCCAGCGCGGCGCTGACCTCGGCCGCCGGCACGGTCGGGTCGACGCCGTCCACCGACACCACGCGGAGATGCCGCCCGTCGGTCAGCGTCCCGGTCTTGTCCAGGCAGACGACGTCCACCCGGGCCAGCGTCTCCACCGCCGGAAGCTGCTGGACCAGCACGTTCCGCCGGCCGAGTCGGACCACGGCCAGCGCGAACGCGAC
Organism: Kribbellaceae bacterium; assembly: GCA_036506875.1. Lineage (GTDB taxonomy): Bacteria > Actinomycetota > Actinomycetes > Propionibacteriales > Kribbellaceae > DASRHY01. Next base: position 292 of record DASXRB010000260.1, read on the forward strand.
GCTGACCAGCAGCACCAGGCCCTCGGGCACCATCGCCACCACGGCGGCGACCGAGCCGCTGACCGCTTCGCGCAGCCCGCGGGACGGTAGCTGGGTGGCCAGCAGGATCGCCGCGGCCGGGACCAGCGCCCAGGTCACCCAGCGCAGGAACGTGTTCACCCCGTCGGTCAGCTGGGACGGCGGCGAGGTGAACCGGCGCGCCTGCTCGGCCAGCCGGTTGGCATAACCCTCTTCGCCGACCCGGGTCGCCCGGTACTGCAACGTCCCGGCCACGACGAAAGAGCCGGACAGCACCTCGGCGCCGGGCTCCTTGCGCACCGGGTCGGACTCGCCGGTCAGCAGCGACTCGTCGACCTCCACGCCGGCGCCGGCGAGCACCACCCCGTCGGTGATCACCTGGTCGCCGGCGCCGGCCAGCAGGACGTCGTCGACGACGACCTCGCCGACCGGCACGCCCTGCGCCTGCCCGTCCCGCAGCACCAGCGCGGTCAGCGCGGTCAGCACCTGGAACCGGTCCAGCGTCCGCTTCGCCCGCAGCTCGGCGACGATGCCCACCGCGCTGTTCGCCACGATGACCAGCCCGAACAAGGCATCCGCGGGCGGCCCGACCACCAGCATCAGCACGCACAGGCCGCCGAGCAACGCGTTGAACCGGGTGAGCAGGTTGGACCGCAGGATCGCCCAGAGCGACCTGCTCGTCGGCTGCTGAACGCGGTTCACCGCGCCACGCGCCATGCGGTCGCGGACCTGGTCCGCGGTCAGGCCCGCGGGCGAGCCGGTCCCGGAAACCCTGTCCGGCTCACTGGAGACGACCAGCGCAGTCATCGCCGACCTCCCGGGTCGATGGTGTGCTGTGCAGGCCGCGTGACAGCGGTGGCGCCTTCCCCGATGGACGGCGGTACGGCACTGGCAGGGGAGCCGGGTTCACCCGCGGCGGACGGAGTGGTCCTCATGCCGGACTCCTCGATCGGCCCGACGCTACTCGCCCAACCGGGGTAACGGATACGCCTTGCCGCAGCTCGATGACGGTGGGCTCGGCAGGCGCACCCGCGGCGTCGGGCAGGGTCAGTCCGGCTGCGGCGCGTCCGGGTGCTCGGTGATGTAGGCGTCGCCACGCTCGCGGGTCTCGTCGACGGAGAGGTCTTCGATCTTGCTGGCGAGCGCCCAGCGGTGACCGGAGGGGTCCAGCACCTGGCAGTAGCGGTCGCCCCAGAAGCTGTCCCACGGTTCCATCAGGGAGGTCGCTCCGGCCGCCACGGCGGTCGCGTACGCGGCGTCGGCGTCCGGCACGTACATGTGCAGCATGACCGAGGTGGGTCCGGCCGGCACGTCGATCCCCATCTCGGGGAATGCCTCGACGAGCAGCATCCGACCACCCGCGATCAGCAGCTCGACATGCCAGATGCGGCCGTTCGGCCCATACGCCTTGTGGAACACGTCCGCGCCGAACGCCCTGGCGTAGAAGGCGACCGCGGCTTCCGCGTCGCGGACCACGACGTGGGGTGTCACGCCGCGGAACTCCTCCGGCGTCGGATCGACCGTCATGCAAGCTCCTCAGGTGAACAGGCCTCGCTGCCTGGCTGCGTCGACGAGTGCCGCCAGCCGGCGGGCCTCGGCCCGTGCGGCGTCCCGGCCGGCGTCGGTGATCTGGTAGCTACGCCGCCGCTCGGCGCGGCGATCGTGCACGTCGGTCTCCTCGCCCGCGTCGGTCAGTTCCTCGATCAGGCCGTCCACCCGCATGCGCTGCAGTGAACGGTAGAGCGTCCCGGGACCCAGCCGGATGACCCCCTCGGTGAGCTGCTCCACCTCGGTGACCAGCGCGTAGCCGTGGCGCTGCCCCTCGCTGAGCGCGAGGAGCAGCGCGAACACGGCCGGGGTCAGCGGCGCGTCGGCCACGGCCGAACCGTCAGCCGGGGCGCTTGACCGAGTCGTTCTGGGTGATGCAGATCTGCCGCCCATCGGGCTCGGTGACGAGCGTGAACGTACCCCAGTGCTCAGTCTGCGGGTC
>DASXRB010000261.1:0-2456 GCA_036506875.1 Kribbellaceae bacterium
GGTCAGCGCGAACACGAGCCCACAACCGGCGAGAAACAGCGGGAGCCAGGTCAGCGAGTGGATCAGATCGGTGAGGTCGATGCGCGTCGCCCACGCGGTCGCGGCCGTCGCCTGGTGGTAGAACGTGTGGTACTTCATCGGCTTGCCACCAAGCCACAGCGTTCCGATCGGTACGTCGTACTTCGCGCTGGCCGCCAGCGCCTGCTGGAACGCGAGGTCCGGGTACGACCGCAGCGGGTCCGTGTACGCCGGCAGGAACTGGCCCGGTCCGCGTCGATACACCACGAGTACGACGATCGCCGTCGATGCGGCGAGCAACCACGCCTGCAACGGCCGGAGCGGCTGGTCGACCCGACGCCAAACTCTCGCGCGTACGTCGCTGTCCGCAAAGGCGATCAGCAGCACGACCGGCGCCCAGACCCAGGACCACGCCTGCAACCCGACCGCCGCGCTGGCCAGGTAGACGATGATCTGCGCCGCGGTCCCGACGGCGAACCCGGCGGCGAGGTCCTCGACCAGGTTGCGCCCGTAGTTGCCGATCAGCCGCCACAGCACGAACCCGGGCAGCGCGACACCGAGCCCGGTGAAAAGCGCGAAGCGGGCGACCTCGCTGACGGTCGAGTCCAGCAGGAGCAGAACGAGCGCCAGGATCAGGACGGCGACACCCGCCAGTAGACCGGAAAGGGAAGGCCCCGCAGTTCTCGGCCCCCGCCGCCTTGCCCTCGCGCGCATGCGGAAACCCTAAGGTGAACTCATGCGAACCAGACAGCCCGTGCTCTCCGTCGTCGTACCGATGTACGACGAGGAGGAGGTGCTGCCGATCTTCTTCGAGCGGATGCACCCGGTGCTGGAGGGTCTGGGGATCCCGTACGAGCTGGTCGTGGTGGATGACGGCAGCCGGGACAAGACGGCGACGCTGCTGCTGGAGGCGGCGAAGGACTGGCCGCAGTTGCGGGTCGTCCGGCTGTTGCGGAACAGCGGTCATCAGGCGGCGCAGTCGGCCGGGTTCCTGCGGGCGCGGGGCGAGTACGTGGTGACGATCGACGCCGATCTGCAGGACCCGCCGGAGGTGATCGCGGAGTTTGTCGAAACGGCGCGTCAGCAGGACGTCGATGTGGTGTACGGCGTCCGGGCGGATCGGTCGAGCGACAGGTGGTTGAAGCGGACGACGGCGCGGCTCTATTACCGGTTGATGTGCCGGCTGGTGGGCAGGGAGATCCCGTTCGACGCGGGCGACTTCCGGTTGGTGTCGCGGCGGGTGGTCGATGCGGTGAACGCGCTGCCGGAGGACGGTCGGGTGTTTCGGTTGGTGATTCCGTGGCTGGGGTTCCCGAGCGCGGAGGTGAGGTATGTGCGGGCGGAGCGGGCGGCGGGGACGACGAAGTACAACCTGTCGAAGATGCTGCGGCTGGCGTTCGACAGTGTGACCGCGTTCTCGGCGGCGCCGTTGCGGTTGGCGACCTGGCTGGGGCTGTTGGGTGGGGCGTTGTCGGGGATGTTCGTGGTTGGTGCGCTGGTGATCAAGTGGACCGGTCGCAGCATTCCGGGTTGGACGTCGACGGTGCTGGCGGTGAGCGTGATCGGCGCGATCCAGCTGCTGTGCCTGGGGCTGTTGGGTGAGTACGTGGCCCGGTTGTTCCAGTCCAGCCAGCGCCGGCCGCAATTCCTCGTCGGCTACGACAGCCTCGAAGACCAAGGGCATCAGGAACCGGTACGCCGCAGATGAGGCGGTCCCTCCCGTGGCTGCTCCCCTTCGTGGTCGCAGTCCTTGGGCTCTGGTCGGTTGACGTTTCGCCCGGCCCCATCGTCAAGTACTGCTTGTATTTCGCTTTGGCGATCGCGCTGCCCGGGACACTGTTGCTGCGCGCAGCATGGCGTAGTACCGGCAACTGGGCGGAAGACCTCGGCCTCGGCTCGGTCGTCGGCGCCACCTGGCAGTTGGTCGGCTGGGCTGTGTTCACCGCGCTCGGCTGGCAGCGCTGGCTGATCGTCTGGCCCGCTCTGGTGCTCGTTGCTTTCACCGTCGTACGACGCTTGCGCGGATGCTGGCGGATCGTCGATGGTCAACGACTGCCGATGGCCTGGACCTGGGGACTGGCGGTCGCGTCGGCCGTGGTGCTCGGTGCGACGACGTTGGGCGTGATGGCGTATCACCAGATGCCACCGGACGGATCGGCGTACTACCAGGACCTGCTCTACCACCTGTCGATGGTGAACGAGCTGATGCGGGCCGTGCCGCCGGAGCTGCCGCAGGTAGCGGGAGAGCGGCTGGAGTACCACTGGTTCGCCAACGCGGACATGGCCGGGGCGGCCGACATCACGCGGCTAACGCCGATCGTCGTGCTGTTCCGGCTGTGGTTGCTGCCGTGGCTCGTCGTCGCGCTGCTCGTGTGTGCCACGCTGGCGCGGACGGTGAGTCGCACGTGGTGGACCGGCGTACTCGCGGCTCTTGTTCT
>DASXRB010000262.1:0-4222 GCA_036506875.1 Kribbellaceae bacterium
ACCATCGGCGCCTCCAGTCAACGCACGCTCCCGTACCCGGACCTTCGTCGATCAGGGCGACGCCGCCCGCGGCCGGCCGGACCGGCTCCCGCGGGGCGCTCAGTCTCCGGCGGTCACCAGGTTGACGAGCGTCGGCGCCCGCACCACGATCCGCACGATCCGCCTGCCGGCCAGCGTCCGCTGCACCTTGCCCGAGGCGAGGGCGAGGTCACGCAGCGCGTCCTCCCCCGCCGTCGCCGGCACCTCGAACCGGTCCCGCAGCTTCCCGTCGACCTGGACGATGCACGTCGCGGTATCGGCCGCGACCAGGCGCGGATCGGCCTCCGGCCAGCCGGCGTCGCAGACCGACGCGGCGCGGCCGAGACGCTGCCACGCCTCCTCGGCCGTGAACGGGGCGAAGCAGGAGAGCATCCGCACGAGCGCCTCGGCGCCCTCACGGACGGCCGGATCGGCCGGCCCCGGCCCGCCGTCGATGGCCTTGCGGACGACGTTGGTCAGCTCCATCAGTCGCGAGATCACGACGTTGAGGCGCCTCCCGTCCATGAGCGACGTCGCCTCGTGGACGAGACGGTGCACCGACCGCCGCAGTTCGAGCGAGGCCGGCGCCACCCCCCGGTCGAGGCCGCCCAGCGCTCCGGGCCGCTCGATGTCGCCCAGCGCTCCGGGCCGCTCGACGTCGCCGGCCAGGCGCCACACCCGCGACAGCCACTTCACCGCCCCGGTCGGGGAAACGTCGGCCCAGTCGATGTCGTCCTCGGGCGGGCCGGCGAAGACCATGGTGACCCGTACCGCGTCGGCCCCGTACCGTTCGATCTGTTCCTGCAGGTTGACGAGGTTTCCTCGGCTCTTGCTCATCGCCCGGCCGTTCATGATCACCTGACCCTGGTTGGTGAGGTGCGTGAACGGCTCGGTGAAGTGGACCAGCCCCGCGTCGTACAGCGCTTTCGTCATGAACCGCGCGTAGATGAGGTGGCCGGTCGCGTGTTCCTTGCCGCCGATGTACTCGTCGACCGGCAGCCAGCGCCGGACCCCGGCCGGGTCGAACGGACCATCGGCGTACTCCGGGTTCGGGTAGCGCAGGAAGTACCAGGACGAGTCGACGAAGGTGTCCATAGTGTCCGTGTCGCGGCGGGCGGCCCCACCGCAGGCCGGACAGTCGACGGCGACCCATGCCGCGCAGCTCTCCAACGGCGACCTGCCGCCCTCGGGTCGAAGGTCGTAGCCGTGCTCGGGCAGCCGCACCGGCAGCTGCTCGTCGGGGACCGGAACCAGTCCGCACCGTGGACAGTGGACGATGGGAATCGGGGTTCCCCAATAGCGCTGCCGGGACAGCAACCAGTCGCGCAGCCGATAGGTCACGGCGGCCTCGCCCAGACCGCGGGCCTCCAGGTCGGCCGTCAGCGCGCGAACGGCCTCGGTGGTGGTGAGGCCGTCGAACCGCCCCGAGTTGACCAGGGCCCCCTCGCCGCTGGTCGCCACGCCGGTCTGGCCCGGATCGGCCGCACCGGTGTCCACGACGACGCGGACCGGAAGGCCCATGGCCCTGGCGAAGTCGAGGTCGCGCTGATCGTGCGCCGGGACCGCCATGATCGCGCCCGTGCCGTACTCGGCGAGCACGTAGTCGGCCGCGTAGACGGAGATCCGTTCGCCGTTGACCGGGTTGATCGCGTACCGATTCAGGAATACGCCGGTCTTCGGCCGGTCGGTCGCCTGGCGCTCGATCGCGGTGGCCATTGCCGTGGACCGGCGGTACTCGTCGAACTGCTCGCGGCACTCGGGCGGACACAATTCGTCCGCCAGCGGGGCATCCGCGGCGACGACGAAGAACGTGGCGCCGAAGAGCGTGTCCGGCCGGGTCGTGAACACACGGACCGGATCGGCGCGACCATCGATGGCGAAGTCGACATAGGCGCCCTCGGAGCGCCCGATCCAGTTGCGCTGCATCGCCAGGACGTCGTCGGGCCACCGCCCCTCGAGCTGGTCCATGTCGTCGAGCAGTCGCTGCGCGTAGGCCGTGGTCCGGAAGAACCACTGGGTCAGGGCACGCTGGACGACGCGGGCGCCGCAGCGTTCGCAGCACCCCTGGATGACCTGCTCGTTCGCCAGCACGGTCTGGTCATGGGGACACCAGTTGACCGCCGCCGCCCGGCGGAACGCGAGCCCGCGCTCGAACAGCCGCAGGAACAGCCACTGATTCCACCGGTAGTACTCCGGGTCGGACGTGTGGAGTCGGGTGCGCCAATCGAACGAGACACCCAGCTGTTTGAACGACTCCGCCTGAACCGCAATGTTGGCGTAGGTCCATTCGCGAGGATCACGGTCACGGGTGAGCGCCGCATTCTCGGCCGGAAGCCCGAAGGAATCCCAGCCGATCGGCAGGAGCGTGTTCGGGTCACGCAGGCGGAGGTAACGCGCGATCGCGTCGCTGATGGAATAGACCTCGGCGTGCCCCATGTGCAGGTCGCCGGAGGGGTACGAGAACATGCTGACGACGTAGCTTCCCGGCCGCGCATCGTCGCCGCCGGCAAGGTCGTCGACCTCGAACGTGTGCCGGCGCTCCCAGACCTTTGTCCATTTCTCGGCGAGCGCCGGTGGATCGTAGGTCTCCGCCAACACGTTGTCGGCCACGGGTGATCCATTCTGCTCAGCGGGGAATTGTCAGCGAGGGAACCAATTCTGTCAGGACGCGACAGGTCACTCCAGCCATTTCCGACCGGTGACCAGGCGACAAATCCGGTTGAGGGATTTCGGAGCAGGGCCGCGGATGCGGCCGGACTGTCATGGCCAGCCGGCGCCTGGCGCGGGCGCCTCGACGGTGAGCACCTGGCCGGTCGGCGCTCCAGAGCCGATGGTGTGCGGGCCGTCCCACTCGGCCGCGAGCATGAACAGCGTCCTTCCGTCCGCTCCCCCGAGCATGCAGGCAAAGCACCCGCGGTCGAGGTCGACCGTGCGCAGGACCTCGCCACCTTCGCGGACGCGTACGCAGCGCTTGTTGGGGACGTCCCCATACCAGACGGCGCCCTCGGCATCCAGGGAGATGCCGTCCGGGACGCCGTCGCCGAGGTGCGCCCACACCCGCCGGTTCGACAGGCCGCCGTCGGCCGCGATGTCGAAGGCGGTGAGCTGGTTGGCGTAGGACTCGGCGAGGATCAGCGTCGCGTTGTCCGGCGTCACGACCATCCCGTTCGGGAACGAGACGCCGTCCGCCACCTGCCGGATCGCGCCGTTCGGGGTGACCAGCGCGAGGATTCCGGTGGCGAACTCGCCACCGGGGAAGTCGAAGCCGATGTTGTTGAGGTAGGCGTTGCCCCGACCGTCCACGACGATCTCGTTCCAGGGGTGGCGCGCGAGGCCGCCCAGGTCGGTGTGGGTCACCAGCGATCCGTCGGGTTCCCTGCGGAGGAGGCGCCGGTCACTCGCCGAGACGACCAGCAGCCGCCCGTCGGGCAGCCAGTCGATGCTGAACGGGAACGACGGGATGCGGACGACGACCTCGCTCTTGCCGTCGAGATCGACGGCGACGAGCTCCTGCGCGCCCCAGTCGGAGAACCACAGGCGGTCGGCGTGCCAGCGGGGCGACTCGCCCAGTACGACGCCGGTCATCAGGGTCTGCGGTGCGGACATCGGGGCCTCCTCGGGCCGGGCGGCCCCGGGCGGGCGCCGCTCACTGAGGATGTAGAAGCTGCGGCGCCCGTCTCGACATGACCGGGACGGACGTTCGCGCGTTTCCCGGCTACGACACGGCCGGGCGGCCGAGGTGATCCGCGTACCGGTCCAGTACCGGCAGCACCGTCTCGCGTGACCCAGCCGGCAGCCGCAGCACGACCTCGGAGATCCCCAGGCTGGCATAGTAGTCGAGCTTCGCCGCGGTCGGCAGCGTGCCGAACGGGATGACCGACAGCGTGGCCGGATCGCGACCGGCCTCCTCGGCGGCCCGCCGCAGCGACGGCAGCGCCTCCCGCACGCCGGCACCGCCGATCGGCAGCCACCCGTCGGCGTACTCCACGAGGTGGGCGAAGAGCGTCGGACCCGCCGCCCCGCCCAGCAGCACCGGCGGCCCGGACACCGGCTTCGGCCAGCTCCAGCTCGGCGCGAACCGCACGAACTCCCCGTCGTACGCCGCGACCTCGCCGCGCCACAGCGCCCGCATGGCCAGCACGTGTTCGCGCACCCGCTCCCGCCGGCGGCGCGGATCCACCCCGTGGTGCGCCATCTCCTCCCG
>DASXRB010000263.1:0-7141 GCA_036506875.1 Kribbellaceae bacterium
ATCCGGTTGATGCCGAGCCGGGCCGCCGCGTTCTTGCCGAGTACGACTACCCGGTCCCGCCGCCGGTCGTGTCCGGCGTCGAAGTACCGCCCCGTGCGCAACGTGCCCCGCACCGCGTCGAACAGCCCGGGCGACGCCGCGACCACCGCGAGCTGGTACGCGTCGTCGCGCCGCGGGTCCACCACCGCGACGCTGCGCACCAGGTCGTTCCCGACGTCGAGCCGGCTGTACGTCCCCGCGGCCTCGACCCCGTTCAGCCGCTGCACCCGCTCGGGCGCGTCCCACGGCAGCGCGGTCTCGGCCTGCGACTGCCCGTCCGCCCCGTCCTGCTGCCCCGGCTCCACCGCGACCCGGGTCGCGACCGCGAGGTCGAACCGCTGCGTGATCTGCCCCGACGCCGTCTGCCCCAGCCCCAGCGTCCCCACCAGCGCCGCGATCCCCAGCACCGTCCCCAGCGTCGTCAGCACCAACCGCGTAGGCCGCGCCGCCACCCCCGCCAGCGCCTCCCCCAGCAACTCCCGCACCCCCAACCGCCCCCGCCTCTTTCCGTTGATCGGGCCCTTCCGACGCGGCGTGTCGCCGTTCGCCGGTCCGTTGTGACGCCGGCCGGCTGCCGGGCCGTCGTGCCGCGCGGGATCCGACGCTGCCGAGCCGGCCTGCGCCTCCACCTCACCCGCCTTCTCGTCCGGCAGAAAGGTGCCTGGGGCAAGGAAGCTCAGCGGGTTCTCGCCGTGCGCCGTGTCGTCGTCCGCCCGGCTGGTGTGCCGCATCTCGTCGTACGGCGTCTCGCCGCCGGCCTTCTCGTCGTCCGGCGACGCGTCGTACGACTGCCCTCTCGTCGGCCCGCCACGGCGGCGCCGTGACCATTTGGGGCCGATGATCGGCGACACGCCGCGCCGGAAGGGCCCGATGAGCGGAGGATTCATGGGGTGAGGGTCCCGTCGGTGATGTGGACCTGGCGGTGGGCTCGGGCGGAGACCGTCGGGTCGTGGGTGATGACGGCGAGGGTGATGCCGTCGGCGTTCAGGGTGTCGAACACGTCGAGGACGGCGGTGGCGTTGGCGGTGTCGAGGTTGCCGGTGGGCTCGTCGGCCAGGAGGAGACTCGGCTCGGCGACGAGGGCGCGGGCGATGGCTACGCGTTGGCGTTCGCCGCCGGACAGCGTGAGCGGGGCGAAGTCGATGCGGTGGGCAAGGCCGACGCGTTCGAGGGCTGTGCGGGCGCGGGTGAAGCGTGCGCGCCGGGTTACGCCGGCGTAGAGCATGGACAGCGCCACGTTCTCGAGCACGGTGCGGTGGTCGAGCAGGTGGAAGGCCTGGAAGACGAAGCCGATGCGTTCACCGCGCAGCACGGCCCGGCGCCGTTCGCGCAACGTCGAGACGTCGACGCCGTCGAGGCGGTACGTGCCGCCGGTCGGGGTGTCGAGCAGGCCGAGCAGGTGCAGCAGCGTGGACTTGCCCGAGCCGGAGGGACCGACGATGGACAGATACTCGCCGGTGCGGATCACGAGGTCGGCGTGCCGGATCGCCGCGACCTCCGGCGGTCCCGGGAACACCCGCTGCACCCCGGTCATCTCGACGACCGGACTCGCGGTGGAGGCGCTCACCGGCCCACCACGACCTGGTCGCCGGGGGCCAGCTTGCCGTTGACCGGCTTGACCTCGGCGTAGCCGTCCGCCGACAGCCCGACGGTGACCTCCACCAGCTCGACCTGGCCACCGGACCGCACGACCTCGACGCGCGACTCGCCGCCGGACCCCGCGGTCAGCGCCGCGACCGGGACCGTCAGCACCTTGCCCTGCGTGCTCTTGACCGGGATCGTCACCCGGACGTTCGCGTTCCGTAGCAGCTCCAGCTGGGCCGGGGTGAGCCGCTTCGGCGCCAGCACGACGTCGTACTGGTCCTCGTCACGGGTGATCCGGGTGACGGTCGCGTCGACGCGACCGCCGGTGCCGAGGTCGAACGTGCCGGACATACCGGTCCGCAGGAGCTGCTTCGTGGCGGTGTCGACCTTGATCGTGACGACCAGCGCGGCGCCGCTGACCGACATGACCGCGCCGTTGACGACCGAGCCGCGGCTGACGTTCACGTCGTCGACCCGGCGCGGCAGGCTCTTCACGTAGACGACCTCCGACACCGGCAGCGGTGTCCCGGCCGCCTCCTCGGCGTCGGCGAGCTCCGACCGCGCGTCGGCCAGCCGCTTCCGGGCGTCGCTCAGCGCCGACCGCTCCGCCGAGGTGTCCCGGCCGGCGTAGAGATCGTCGCGCTGGGCGCGGGCCAGCCGCAGCTGGTCCTCGGCCCGGGTGATCGCCTGCGCGTTACCGGACCTGCGCGCCTCGGCGAGCGCCAGCTCGGCCTCGCGGACCGCGTTGTCGGCCTGCACCCGCTGCGCCATCGTCGGCCCGGCCCCGGCCCGGTCCAGCGCCCGTTGCGCCTGCGTCACCGACGACGACGCGCTCTGCACCTGCTGCTTCGCGCGGTCCACCGCCTGTCGCAGCTGCTCGTCGGTCTCCGGCGGCTCGTACCCGGCCGCCCGGAACAACGCCGCCACAGCCGTCGCGGTCCGAGCGTCGTACAGGTCGTCGACCGTCCCCGGGTCGTGGCCGAGCCGCTGCAGCGTCTGCTCCAGCTGACGCACATCCGGCCCGCGCAGCCCCGGCCGCAGCGACCGGTACATCGGCAGCACCCCGGCCAGCGCGATCACCGGCCGCCCGGTGATCTCCAGCAGCGGCTTGCCCTCGCGGATCGTCGACCCGACCTTCGGCACCTGGCCGGTGACGACCGGCCGGCTCTGCATACCGCCGGTCTCGACCGTCACGTTCACAGCGCCGTCGAACGACGCGTCACCGCGCGCCACCACCCGGCTGGACAGCGCCCGGCGCTCGGCCGGCACGGTGATCAGCGACGCCTTCGGCGGTGCGGTCCGGGCCGCCGCGTCGGCCGGCGAGGTCAGCCGGCCGGCGGCGACGAACCCGGCCACCATCGCGAGGACCGCGACCGCCGACACGATCAGCAGCACCCTGCTCCGTGAGGTCACTTCTGGCCCTTCTGCTGCGCCGCCCACTCCTTGTACTGCTCCAGCACGGTCTTGTGGGTGTCCACGAACTCGCGCTCCAGCTCGTTGCGGACCTGCTTGTACGCCGGGTCGTAGTGGTCCTTGGCGCAGGTGTAGTCGGCCTTCGCGATCGCCAGCTCGTACTTCTTCAGCGCCGCCAGTTGCGCCGGGTCGACGTCCTTGGGCTTCTTCGGGCTGACCGACGTCACGCCGCCACCGGGACCGGGCTGGGACTGGATGCCCAGCAGCCGCTCCCAGCGCTGCTGCACCTTCTGCCGCGCGTCCTCCGGCTTGGACAGCCCGGTGTACCGCGCGTCGGCCATGCAGTCCGACCACGCCTTCGCGGCGTCGACCACGCGCTGGTCGGCCTCGATCCGCTTCCGCAGCGCCTCCAGGTCCTTGAACAGCCCGTCGAACCGGCGCATCTCCTGGCCGGGGTCCCCCTTGGGCTTGCCGAAGACCTGCTCGATCGCCTTGCCCCGGCACCCCTGCGGACCCTGCTTGCCGGATGTCGCCTTCCCCGGTACGGCGATGACCAAGCCGCCGCCGTCACCGTCCAGCGCCTTGTCGTACGCCTTCTTGGCCTGCGCGGACAGCGCGTTGCGGATCGCGGTGTTCGGGTTGTCGTCGTCGGCGCCCGGGTCCTTGAAGTCGAGCGTGCTGATGCCGTACCCGTACTGCTCGGCGAACTTGTCCGGCGGCAGCTTGAACGCCTCGTCGAACGTCGACTTGTCGTCCGCGCGGGGCGGGACCGGGACGTACCTGAATCCCTGGTCCCGCATGCAGCTCGCGATCAGGTCCTCCACCTTGCGCTGCTTGGCGAGGTCCTCCTCGGACTGCCCCTCGCCCTGTCCGGAGATCATCCGCACCTGCGGCCGGCCGGAGGCGAACTCCGCACCCATGTACTCCGCCAGCGGGCTGTCCCCGGTGTTGTCGCCGGACGCCGCCGGCGTCGTGGGGTCACCCCCGCAAGCCGTCAATCCCAGTGCGCACACGAGCGCTACCGCAAGTCGTGTCTTCATGCCCGGAAGCGTGCCGCCGTCGCTGTGAAAGACCTGTGAAGAACCCGTCAGCGGCCCTTTCAACCCGTCGTACCGGCGCTGCTTTTTCATGGTTTCCTTATGTTCCGGTGCGACACTCCACGGCATGGGCGCGCGGATCCTGGTGGCCGAGGACGACCACAAGCAGGCGGAGCTGGTACGCCGCTACCTGGAGCGGGAGGGTCACGCCACGGTCGTGGTGCACGACGGCCGGGCGGCGATCGACGAGGCACGGCGGCGGCGGCCGGACCTGCTGGTGCTGGACGTGATGATGCCCGCCGTCGACGGGCTCGACGTGTGCCGGGTGCTGCGGGCCGACAGCGGCCGCACCGGGGACCTGCCGATCATCATGCTGACCGCGCGCTCGACCGAGGAGGACCTGCTGCTCGGGCTGGACCTCGGCGCCGACGACTACCTCACCAAGCCGTACAGCCCGCGTGAGCTGGTCGCCCGGGTCCGCGCCGTGCTGCGCCGCGGCGGGAACGGCGGTGGCACGAGCGGTGTGCACCGGGTGGGCGAGCTCGTCGTGGACACGCTGCGGCACGAGGTCGCGTTCGCCGGCCGGCCGGTCGAGGTGACGCCGGCGGAGTTCCGGATCCTGGCCTGCCTGGCCGCCGCACCGGGGCGCGCGTTCACCCGGCAGCAGCTGCTGGAGCAGGCCTTCGGGTTCGACCACTACGTGTTCGACCGCACCATCGACGTGCACGTGATGAACCTGCGCAAGAAGATCGAGACCGCGCCCGCCCGGCCGCGCTACCTGCTGACGGTGTACGGCGTCGGCTACAAGCTGTCCGACCGGCCGGACGGGGTGACCGGCGATGCGTCGTAGCCTGCGGTTCCGGCTGATCGGCCTGTCCCTGCTGGTCGCGCTCGGGGCGGTCGCGGCGACCGCCGTGCTGGCGACGTACTCCACCAACGCCCAGCTGCAGGGCGAGTACGAGTCGTCGATGTCACTGCTGGAGGCCGACCAGGCGATCTACGCCGAGCTGTCGGCCTGGGCGAACGACCACAACGGCTGGCAGGACGTCGGGCCGGTGGTGGAGGCGATGGCGCAGCGGTACGGTCGCCGGATCGCGCTGCTGGCCGCCGACGGCTCGGTGCTGGCGGACTCCGCGGGCGGCACGGGCGAACGGCCCCGGCTGCCGTCGATCCCGGCGGCGACCATCGACGCGACCGGGAGCGCCGCGGGCGCGCCGCCGTACCAGACGGGGGTGAAGGGCGCCTTCGTCAGCGCCAGCACGGTAACCGTGGGCGGCTTCTTCATGTCCCCCACCTGGCGGCTCACGGACCAGGAGCGGCAGCGCCGCGAGCGGCTGGCGCATCAGGCCGTGGAGTGCCTGCGGGCGCACAATGTCCGCGCCGACCTGTTCCCGGGCCCGGACGGAACTCCGGTCGTGTCGCTCGCGTCGACGGCCAAGGCGCTGGAGACGCCCGGGGGCTTGGTCGTCAACGTCATGGCACAGGGTGCCAACGACTACGGCTGCATCCCGGCCGGGCTCTACGCCCCGAGCGCGCTGGCGGCCCGGGTGAACCAGGACGCCGCCGCGCGCACCGCGGCCTGCCTCGACCGGGCCGGTATCGGCTACAGGCAGGTCGCGGACGCCAACGGTCTCACCGCGGTCGTCGCGGCGGAGGACAAGACGGTCGACCAGCGGAAGGTCAAGGAGTGCGCCCGGACCGCGCAGGCCGAGGCGATGCGGCCGTACGTCGCGCCGCCCGCCAAGCTCTACCTCGGCATGGACGACCGGTTCAACGTGTTCTCCGCCGAGGGCATGCTGCGCACGTCGGCCACAGCGCTCGGCGTCCTGCTCATCGCGGCCCTGGTCACCGTACTGGCCGGCCGGCGGCTGGTCCGGCCGATCCTGGCGCTGACCGGTGCCGCGCAGCGGATGGCCGCGGGTGACCACGCCGCGCGGGTCCCGGTCAGCGGGAACGACGAGGTGGCCCGGCTCGGGCACGCGTTCAACGCGATGGCGTCCGCGGTCGAGGCGAACGACCACCAGCGCCGCGTGATGGTGAGCGACGTCGCGCACGAGTTGCGGACCCCGCTGAGCAACATCAAGGGCTACCTGGAGGCGAGCGAGGACGGCGTCGTACCGCTGGACGGTGCGCTGGTCCGGTCCCTGCAGGAGGAGGCCGCGCTGCTCGAACGGCTGGTCTCGGACCTGCAGGAGCTCGCGCTGGCGGACGCGGGCATGCTGCGGCTGCACCCGGAGGAACGCGACGTCGCCGAGCTCGCGGCGCAGACCGTCGCGGCGCACCGCGCGGCGGCCGACGCCGACGGCGTGGCGCTGGAGCTCGCGGCCGGCGATCCCGCGGTCGCCGTGGTGGATCCGGCCCGGATCCGGCAGGCGCTCGGCAACCTGGTCGCGAACGCGGTCACGTTCACTCCGGCCGGCGGTGTGGTGCGCGTGTCGGTCCTGCCGCGCCCGGCCGGCGTCGACATCGCGGTGTCGGACACCGGTCCGGGGATCGGTGAGGAGCACCTGCCCTACGTGTTCGACCGGTTCTACCGCGCCGACCCGTCACGCAGCCGCGCCACCGGCGGCAGTGGCCTCGGCCTGGCCATCACCAAGCACCTCGTCGAGGCGCACGGCGGCCGGGTCACGGTGAGCAGCACGGCCGGGAAGGGCTCGACATTCGTCATCACCCTTCCCGCCGGCTGAGCTGGGTTGCCTCCGGCAACAAGCGGCGTCGTGCCCTACGAGGCCTACTCGATGTCGCCGCCGCTGTCGGGCGACCCGCCGCCGATGCCCTCGATGTCACCGCCACTGTCGGCGGACGACGTGAGGCCGTCGGCGTCCGACTCGATGTCGCCACCGGACTCGATGTCACCACCGGAGTCGGTGGACGAGGTGAGGCTCGACGCGGTCGACTCGATGTCACCGCCCGACTCGATGTCGCCGCCGGAGTCGGTCCCGCTCGTGCTGTTCGGATCCAGCTCGTCTTCCGGACGTGGTTCGTCAGCTCCCATGCCCGATACCGTACGACGCCCGGCCGCGCCCGGGAACCCGGCTCGCGCAACGTTTCGGACCAAGTGCCGGGAG
>DASXRB010000264.1:0-2085 GCA_036506875.1 Kribbellaceae bacterium
AAGAACGGGACGAAGCATGGAAAATCCCCCGAGAGATTTCGATGTGATTTCGGCCCGGAGCCTAGCAAAAGCAGATGGTCAAACCGGGTACCAATGACGGAGGGCTGTGGACAACTCGATGCCCACGGCATCTGTCCCAGCCCTCCGCCTCCGGGTGTTCACCGGGCGCCGAGGGTCAGCGCGGTACGGTGCGACGGCGGCTCGACCCGGTCGGCGAGCCGGTGCAGGGTCGTGGCGATCCGGTGCCGCGCGCCGCGCTGCGGCTCCTGGGTGCTCGTCCGGGTGGTGCTGTTGCGGGTCCGCTCGGCGACGATCTGCCGGGCGATCTCCTCGTGCTCGTAGAACATCGTGATCTCCCCTCCTGACTGTGCTGTCAGACGTGGTCAGACGCGTATGACGGTGATGTCGCCGCTGACCGTGCGGGCTCGCAGCGCGAGCGTGCGCTCGCCCTCGGCCGGCTTGTCGCTCGGGTCCAGGTCGCACCGGATGTCACCGGTGACGGTCTTCAGGTCCAGGTACGTCCGGGTGCCGGCCGGGACGCCGACGTGCACGTCACCGCGAGCGGACTCGGCCACCACCGACGGCCCGTCGGCGGACTCGACCCGGACGTCGCCCGAGCCGGACGTGGCCACCGAGTGGTTGCGCACCCGTTCCACGGTGATGTCGCCGGAGCCGACCTTGACCTTGACCGGCCCCACCGCCTCCGAGATCCGGACGTCGCCGGACCCGGTGGAGCAGGCGGCGACCTGCTCGTGGGTGCCGATCTCGATGTCGCCGGAGCCGGTGGTGATGCTCACCGCCTCGCGGACCGACGTCACGGTGACGTCACCGCGTCCGGCCTTGGCGTCCAGCGCGCCCTCGACCCGGCCGAGCCGGATGTCGCCGGAGCCGGTCGCGAGCCGGGCGCTGCCGATCGTCGTACCGGCGGTGATGTCGGCCGAGCCGGTGCTGACCCGCAGCTCCAACGCCACCGGCGCCTCGATCCGCAGGTGCAGGGCCGGCGGCCGGTGGTCCGTCCGGGGCGGGTCGAGGACGAGCTCGTCGCCGCGCACCTCGAACGTCGTACGGCTCAGGTAGTCGGCCGCGTCCGGGTGCCGGTCGTCGGCCTCGAGGAAGGCGTGGGTGCCGCCGTCGGCGGAGTCGCCGATCTCGACCCGGCCCGCGGCCAGGTTGACCCGGGCGACGCGGACCGCGTCGTGGTGCAGCTCGCGGGACAGCTCGACGGTGCCGGTCATTCCGCCCACCCCGTCACGCGCTTCCCGCCGTGACCGCGGCCACGGCCCCGGCCGCGACCACCGCGCTCGCCGCCGCTCTGCCAGGCCTTCGGGCCGAACATGCCCTCCGGGCCGAAGACGCCCTCCGGGCCGAACGGGCCGTCAGGGCCGAACACGCCGTCGGGGCCGAACGGACCGCGGGGCGGGCGCGGCGGGCGGCCGTCGCGGTAGTGGCCGGACAGGCCGCTCAGCACGGTCCGCATCAGCCAGGCGTTGGCGGACAGGCCCTCCGCGGCGGCGGCCTCGTCGACCTTCGCCTTCACCGAGACCGGTAGCCGCAGCGTGACCCGCGCGGTCGGCTCGTCGGCGTCGGCGGCGAGGCTCTCGGCCGCCGGTTCGTCCTGGATGTCCTCGTCCTGCTCGTCGTGGTCGTCGGCGCCGGCCAGCGCGCTGGGCGCCGGGGTGACGACGAACTCCGGGTGGTTGCCGACCATCCGCAGCTCGACCGAGCCGGGCGACAGGTCCCGGCTGATCTCGGAAGCGGCGTCGGACAGGGCTGCGATGAGCGCCAGCCTGCTGGCGTCGTCGAGCGTGGCTCCGAGGCGTTCGGCCACGGAGCGAGTCTGGTCGTCGGCGAGGGCGGTGGCGTTCTGCAGACCGCGTCGTACCGACTCGAGGTAGGTTTCAAGCTCCATGACGTCAACTATGACGTCATCATGACGTCATGTCAACCCATATATGGCGTCATCGTGCCGCCGCGGTGCCGCCGCAAGCACCCGGAAACGCAGAACGTCCGCCGGAGGGCGTGCCTCCGGCGGACGTTCGTCGATCGGTTCGGGGACTACTCCTTGCCGCGCTTGACGCCCGCGAG
>DASXRB010000265.1:0-1910 GCA_036506875.1 Kribbellaceae bacterium
CGTCGTCACGGCGATCCGGGCCTGCTCCGACAGGTAGCCCACGAGCCGTTCGCGCAGGTGCGCGAGCGACCGGAACACCGGCACCACCCGCTCGTCACCGGTCGTCTCCGCCACGTGCCACGGCGTCCGGTCCCGCAGCGGTCTGCGATGGTGGTTGAACTCGGAGTGGTGAACGCCGACGTCGACGGCGCGAACCAGAAGAGCATCGGCCCGTTCTCGTTCGCGGTCACGTCCTGCAGCGGGCCGTCGAACGTGACCGGCTTCGTCAACAACGGGACATCGCTCGACGTAAGGACCGGGGACACCGCCGGCAGCTTCACGCCCAAGGTGCGGTTCACCTTCCCGGCCGCGGACCGGTTCCACGTGCAGATCGCCGGCGCGAAGCGGACCACCGCGATCAGCCAGCAGCAGACCGGTTCGACCGCGTCGGTGACGATCGCGGCGTCGTCGGGCACGTACACCGGTGCGCCGTGCAACCGGGCGAACGTGGTCGAGCTCGTCAGCGACACCCAGGCGTCGGCGGTGACACTGAACGGGTCGGCGCTGACCCAGTACCCGGCCAAGGCGGCCTTCGACGCCGCCTCCGGCGGCTGGTACAACGCCGGCGGCAACCTGGTGGTCGCGAAGTCCGGATCGTTGTCGACGGCAACGGCCAAGACCTTCAGCTTCACGACCGGGCAGTCGCCGGTGTCGGCGACCTTCACCTGCGCCAACGGGACCACCGTCAGCGGGCAGTCCGTGTACGCCGTGGGCAGCGTGCCGCAGCTCGGCGAGTGGTCGGTGGCCAGCGCGGTGAAGCTGGAACCGACCAGCTACCCGACCTGGACCGGCACCGTCTCCGGCCTGCCGCCGAACACGACCGTCGAGTGGAAGTGCGTCAAGCGGCAGGAGGCCGGCTACCCCGACACCGCGGACGCCTGGCAACCCGGCGTCAACACGACCTTCAGCACACCGTCCACCGGCTCGGCCGGCGCGACGTCGGGCACATTCTGAGCGCGTGCTCACGCAAATTGGTTGTCATTGGCAACGATTCTGCCAGGCCCGAAAGATGCTCATTTCGGTGACGCAGAATCACCTCGAAAACGCTGTGTGTAAACGAATTCGGAGGATTTCGAGGAATCTCGGCGAATGGCGTGGTTCGCGCTTGACGGTCCCGTCTCCGGGCCAGCACGCTGAACGACGCGTGGCTGTCTTACGGGGGGACGGTGACGGTGGACGGTTCCCACGTTGGGAGGGTGAGCGAAGTGAACCACGTACGACAATTCCTGCGCGCACGGGCCGCGACACTGACGGCGGGCACCGGAGCCGCCGTGCTGGTGCTCGGCGGCGTCTCGCTGGCGCTGGCCCCGTCAGCGATGGCTGACGGCACGGTGATCCCCGGCAACCCGACCTGCTCGCAGCTGATCCCGAACTCGAAGCAGATCAAGGTCGAGCCTGTCCTGTCCGGCACCTACACCGACGGCACGCTGACGGTGATGCTGGTGGTCCGGACGCTGACCGTGGACGACCCGAACCACGCCGGCGACCAGACCGGCAGCCAGGTGATCGACTTCACCGCGACCGGCGCGTCCGTGCTGGGCGTGGTGGTCAAGGGCGGCCCGGCCGGCAACTTCTACGACTACCGGCCGGGCGGCGTCAGCTCGGGCACCGGCCTGCACTCGCCGGTCAACCCGAGCAACCTGAAGTTCTACGGCCTGAGCCACGTGTCCTTCTGCTACATCAAGACACCGCCGACGAGCCCGCCGCCGACGAGCCCGCCGACGAGCCCTCCGACCTCGCCGCCGACGAGCCCGCCGACCACGCCGCCGACGAGCCCTCCGACGAGCCCGCCGCCGAGCACGCCGAGCGAGACTCCGTCGCCCACCTCGTCGACGACCAGCCCGATCGGTACGCCGTCGGAGACCGAGTCC
>DASXRB010000266.1:0-3371 GCA_036506875.1 Kribbellaceae bacterium
GTGATGGCCGTACCCGGGCCCGATCCAGTCGCGGACCATCGTCACGGCCGCGGGCTCCAGCTCGACCGCGGGCAACCGAGCGCCGCGGTCGCGGAGCACTCGTTCGGTACGACGGGCCAGCCGGACGATGTGCTCCGCGTCCAGCGGCAGCCCGTCGTTCACGACCACACCGGTCACCCGGCTGGACAGGCCGGCCAGGCGCAGTCCGAGCACCAGGCCGGCCGCCGTACCACTGCTGCCGACGGCGACGACCACGTGCGACGGCTCGGGCAGCTCGCCGGCGCGCACCTGGGCGGCAAGCTCCAGAGCGGCGTCGACGTAGCCGAGCGCGCCGACCGCGGACGACCCGCCGGCTGGCAGCAGGTACGGCGGCCGGCCGCCACCGGCGTGCCTGACCAGCAGCCACGGGATCGCCGCGATCGTTCGCGTCCTGCGGTGCGTGAAGTACAGCCGGGCGCCCGACGCACGCAGCCGCGCCTGCTGGGCGCGGACGTGCTCGTCGACCGGCTGGTTCACCAGCGCGAGCACCACCCGCATCCCGTGCTCGCGGCCGTACAAGGCGGCCGCGAGCCCCCAGTTCGTGCCCAGCCCGCCGAACGTGACGATCGTGCGGGCCCGGCGTCGGACCGTCCGACAGCGTGACGTGCGGCAGGCTGTCGCGCAGCTCGGGGAACCGCTCGTGCAGCGGGCTCGCGCGCATCGGGTTCAGGCCGGGACCACCCCGGGCCGGCCGGCCTCGACCGCCCAGCGCGCGGTCGTGGTCGACGGTGCGTCCGGGACGGTGATCGACGAGACCGAGCGCTCCTCGGTGAGCCAGCGGGTGCGGTCGACGTCCATCCGCAGCCAGCCGTGGCCGCGGCCGTTGAAGTAGTGCACCCACGGGTTGAACGCGGCGTTGGACGCCTCGACGATCGGCACGAACGACGGCGGGAAGCTCGACGTGATCGACGTCGAGACGAACTCGCTGGCCACCACCGGCGAGGCCGGGTCGTCCACGTTCAGCCGGATGTCGTTGATCCAGGTGGAGTGGATGTCGCCGGCGATCAGCACCGGGTTGCTGGCGCCGCTCGCGACGACGCCGTCGAGCAACCGGCGGCGGGCCGGGCTGTAGCCGTCCCACTGGTCGAGGTTGACGATCGCGTTCGGCGGCGGCTGGACGAACCGGGTCGGCGCCGTCATCACCTGCTGCCCGAGCACGTTCCACAGGCCGGGCGAGTCGTGCAGGCCGTCCAGCAGCCACTGCTCCTGCGCGGCGCCGGTCAGGGTGCCGGTCACGTTGTTGTCGCCGAACGGCTCCGGGCCGAGGTCGTCCGGGAACGCGCCGGGCTGGTCGGTGCGGTACTGCCGGGTGTCGAGCACGTTCAGCCGCAGCAGCGTGCCGAAGTCGAACCGCCGGTAGATGCGCAGGTCCGGACCGGGTGTGAACGAGACGCGCGCCGGCGTGTGCTCGTACCAGGCCTGGTAGGCCGCCGCGCGCTGGAGCGCGAACTGCTCCGGCGTCTGGTGCCGCTGCGGGAACGGCAGGTCGTCCTGCTCGTCGATCAGGCCGGCGTAGTTGTTCTCGGTCTCGTGGTCGTCCCAGGTGGAGATGAACGCGAACCGCGCGTGCGCGGCCTGCAGCGCCGGGTCGGACTTGTAGAGCGCATACCGGTCGCGGTAGTCGGCGAGCGTGATCAGCTGGTCCGCGCCGGCGGCCGTGCCGGACGACGGGTTGTGCTGGCGCACCGCGGTCGCGCGCGGGTCGTACTCGTAGATGTAGTCACCGACGTGCAGCACCAGGTCCAGGTCGGACTGCGCGATGTCGCGGTAGGCGCCGTAGTACCCGTTCTGCCAGTCCTGGCAGTTCGCGATCCCGAACCGCAGCCGCGCCGCCGCGCTCCCGGCCGCCGGCGCCGTCCGGGTCCGCCCGGCCGGGCTGAGGTAGCGCCCGGCACGGAACCGGTACCAGTAGTCCCGTCCCGGCAGCAGCGCCGCCACGTCGACGTGCACCGAGTGCGCCAACCCCGGCCGTGCCGTCGCCGCGCCGGCCCGGACCACGTCCGTGAAACCCTCGTCGGTCGCGATCTGCCAGTTGACCTGCACGTTCCGGTCACCCAGCGACGACGAGACCAGCCGGGTCCACAGCACCACCCGGTCCGCGAGCGGGTCGCCGCTGGCCACACCGAGCCCGAACGGATCGCTGCGCACCGGTTCGGCGTGTGCTCGTCGTACATCGGTCGCCGCGCCGGCCACCACCGCGGCCCCGGCCGCTCCCAGCAACGTTCGCCGGCTGACCTTCCCGGCCACCACTCGCTCGCTCATCCAGGCCCTCCCCTTGACGTCGTTGTCCGCTGACAACCTCACCGGTCCCGGCCTGACACGTCAAGAGCCCTCGCGGCGCGAGGATGGACGGCATGGAGCATTCGTACGACGACCCGCAGGCGGCGCTGTCGATCCTGACCACCGAGCACTTCAACCTGCAGACGGCCCGCGCCGCGACGATCTCGGAGTCGAACGGCCGGACCAGCATCTTCCTCGGCGCGGTGTCCGCGGCATTGGTCGCGCTCGCGTTCGCGGGCCAGGCGTCGCGGACGACGTTCCTGGTGTTCGGGCTGGTGCTGTTCCCGTTGCTGTGCTTCCTCGGCCTGGTGACCTACGAACGCGTGCTGCAGTCGTCGATCGAGGACACCCTCTATCTGCAGCGGATCAACCGGATCAGGCGCTTCTACCGGGAGGCGGCGCCCAGCCTCACGGCATATCTCGCGGTCGCGGCCCCGGACGACGAGGTCGGCGCCATCCTCGCCCTGGACGGCTACCGACGGTCACGCTGGCAGGTGGTGCTCAGCGTCGTCGGGATGATCGCGGTGATCAACAGCGTGTTGCTGGGCGCGGTCGGCGGGTTCGCGGTGGCCGCCCTCACCGGTGGCGCGCTCTGGCCGTCGGTGACCGCCGCGCTCGTGGTGTTCGCGGTGGCCGCGCCGCTGCACCAGCGGCACCAGCTGCGCGCGCGGTCGCGCAAGCCCTGGCCTTTCGAGCCAGGGCCCGCGCGACCGTGACGGTGAATCAGCTGCCCTCGACGACCTCGTAGATCTGGTCGGCGACCAGGCCGTGCGCCTCACGGTGGACCGCGACGGCGGCGTCGGCCGTCGGGGCGTCGACCAGGCAGAACACCTTCCGGTTCTCCTCGTCGACCCAGTAGCTGCGGTACGACCCGCCACCGTGGGACGGGATCCCGGTCATCCGGTACGGCGCGGGTGGCGCGGGTACGAGCGTCATCTGCGGGTACCTCACCAGCGACGACCCGTTGTTCGATCCGCAGCTGCGGGCGCTGCCACCGGTCTTCGTCGTGACCCCTCCGGCGGGGCCGGCGCGCACGTGGGTGCGCGCGAGCA
>DASXRB010000267.1:0-10047 GCA_036506875.1 Kribbellaceae bacterium
CGCTGACCCGTGAGCAGATGGCCGCCCGTGCCGCGGCGGAGCTGGAGGACGGCTCCTACGTCAACCTGGGCATCGGCCTGCCGACCCTGGTCCCGAACTACATCCCCGACGGCGTCACCGTCGTCCTGCAGTCCGAGAACGGCATCCTCGGCGTCGGGCCGTACCCGGTCGACGGCGAAGAGGATCCGGACCTGATCAACGCCGGCAAGGAGACCGTCACCACGCTGCCCGGCGCCAGCTTCTTCGACTCGTCGCTGTCGTTCGGGATGATTCGCGGAGGCGCCATCGACGCCGCCATCCTCGGCGCCATGCAGGTGTCGGAGAAGGGCGACCTGTCGAACTGGATGATCCCCGGCAAGATGGTCAAGGGCATGGGCGGTGCGATGGACCTGGTGCACGGCGCCAAGCGGGTGATCGTGCTGATGGAGCACGTCGCCAAGGACGGGTCGCACAAGATCCTGACCGAGTGCGACCTGCCCTACACCGGCCGCGGCGTGGTCGACCGGATCATCACCGACCTCGCGGTCATCGACGTCACCGACGAGGGCCTGAAGGTCGTCGAGCTCGCCGACGGCATCACCTTCGACGAGCTCCAGGACAAGACCGGCGCCAAGCTGACCGACGCCCGCTGACGTGGGCTGATCCGGTGAGGGCGCTCGCCGGCCCTCACCGGATCAGTGGCGGGTACAGCGTGCGCGCGTCGCCGGCGCGGAACAGCTGCGCCGGCCGGCCGCCGTCCCGCGTCGTCGTGTGATGAGTCGGTACGACGAAACCCGGCGTCTTCGTCACCTTGCGGTGGAAGTTGCGCGGATCCAGTGCCGTCCCCCACACCGCCTCGTACACCGCGCGCAGCTCCGCGACCGTGAACTCGTCCGCGCAGAACGCGGTGGCCAGCGGTGAGTACTCCAGCTTCGCCCGGGCCCGCTCGACCGCGTCGGCGAGGATCCGGTCGTGGTCGAAGGCCAGCCGGGCCGGCTCGACCTCATCAACCGCCCGCCACGACGCCGCGACCGCGTCCGACCCGGCGACGACCGCCGGCGGGTCCGGCACCAGCGCCAGGTAGGCGACGCTGACGACCCGCCCGCGCGGGTCGCGCTTCGGCGCCCCGTACGTCGCGACCTGCTCCAGGTGGATCCGCGCGCCGGCCAGCCCGGTCTCCTCGCGCAGCTCCCGCAGCGCCGCCGCCTCCAGCCCCTCGTCCGGCCGCACGAACCCGCCGGGCAGCGCCCACCGGCCCTTGTAGGGCGCTATGCCTCGGCGCACCAGCAGCACCTGCAGCCGCCCGTCCCGCACCGTCAGGATCACCAGGTCCGCCGCCACACCCATGGGAACGAAGTCCATGCCCAGGAGTCTAATCGTCATCTTGACGAGAAATCACGCGAAGGCTTATCGTCATAGTGACGAAAACAAGAGGAGATCCACGATGGCAGACATCAGCAGGTTCGGGTCGGTCGCCCATCTGCGCGCCAACCCCACCACCCACGTGCGGCACCTGCGCAGCGGCAAGCTCGCGCACGACGGCGCCGGCCAGGCGTTCTGGTTCCGGCCGCTCAACTCCGCCCTCAGCGAGATCCCGGTCGACGACCGCGAGCAGCCGCTGCTGTTCCACGGTCGCACCGTCGACTTCCAGGACGTCACCGTGCAGGCGACCGTCACCTACCGGATCACCGACCCGGCACTGGCCGCACAGCGGCTGGACTTCGGCATCGACCCGCGCAGCGGCCAGTGGCGCGCCACCCCGCTGGAGCAGCTCGGCGGCCTGCTCACCGAGCTCGCCCAGCAGAGCACACTCGACCTGCTCGCCCGGATGACGCTGACCGAGGCACTGTCGGACGGCATGGCCGCGGTCCGCGAGCGGATCGGGACCGGCCTGCGCGACGACCGGCGGCTCACCGACATCGGGCTGGCGACCGTCGACGTCCGGGTGGTCGCCGTACGGGCGGAGCCGGACGTCGAGCGGGCGCTGCAGACGCCCACCCGCGAGCAGGTGCAGACCGACGCCGACAAGGCGACGTACGAGCGCCGGGCACTGGCCGTCGAGCGCGAGCGGTCGATCGCGGAGAACGAGCTGCAGAACCAGATCGAGCTCGCCCGCCGCGAGGAGCAGCTGGTCGAGCAGCACGGTCAGAACGAGCGCCGGCGCGCGACCGCGCAGGCCGCCGCGGACCGGATCAACACCGAGGCCAGGGCCGAGCGCGAGCGGCTGCTGCACGAGGTCGACGCCGACGGCAAGCGGGTCGTCGGGCAGGCGAAGGCGGATGCCGAGCGGGCCTGGCTGGCGGCGTACGCCGACCTCGACCCGCAGGTGGTGCTGGCGCTGGCGGTCCGGGACCTGGCCGAGTCGCTGCCGAGCATCGGCACGCTCAACCTCACCCCGGACGTGCTCACCCCGCTGCTGTCGAAGCTGGGGGCTGGGCAGCAATGAGCCTGAGCCCGCGGGTGGTCGTGGCGCACCGGGCGACCGAGCTCACCGAGCTGGTCGCCCGGCACGGCACCCGTCAGCAGGCCGGGTTCTTCCTGGCCGGCCGCGGCCGCTCGCTCGACGAGCTGCAGCAGCGGCACGACGCCCAGCAGGCCGCGCTCGCCACGATCTCGGCGGCGGTGCCCTTGGACTGGCGCCGGGCGAGCGTGGAGCGCGCCGACCTGGCCCGGTTCGTGTTCGGCCCGGAGGACGTGGTGGTCGCGGTCGGCCAGGACGGCCTGGTCGCCAACGTCGCGAAGTACCTCGCCGGCCAGCCGGTGCTCGGCGTCAACCCGGACCCGGCCCGCAACCCCGGCGTACTCGTCCCTCACACCCCCGACGCGGCCGCGACGCTGCTGCCGCGCGCGACGACCGCGCCGGTCGACGAGCGCACCATGGTGGCGGCCACGACCGACGACGGGCAGCGGCTGCTGGCGCTCAACGAGGTGTACGTCGGGCACGCGAGCCATCAGTCGGCGCGCTACCGGCTCACGTCGTACGACGGGACCGAGGAGCGGCAGTCGTCGTCCGGCATCCTGGTCGGCACCGGGACGGGGTCCACCGGGTGGTGCCGGTCGGCCTGGCTGGAGCGGCGCAGCGCGCTGGCGCTGCCGGGGCCGGCGGACCCGGCGCTGTGCTGGTTCGTGCGGGAGGCCTGGCCGTCGCCGGCGACCGGTACGACGCTGACCGAGGGCCTGCTCGGCGCGGACCGGACACTGATCGTGACGGCCGAGTCGGACCTGGTGGTGTTCGGCGACGGTATGGAGACCGACCAGGTCACGCTGAGTTGGTCGCAGCGGCTGACCATCGGCCTCGCCGACCGGACCCTGCACCTGGTCCGCTGACGCTGTCCGGACGCGACTCGGCCGGGCGACCAGCTGGTCACCCGGCCAGGTCTTGCGATGGGGAGGCCTTTGGTAGACCCTCAGGGCGTGCCCAGACATGGAACCAGCGAGCCCGCGCCGCTCAGGTGGTCCGGCGCGGGTCCGCTGGGATTCCAATTTTTTCCGAAAATCACGCGCTGTGGTGGCCCACTGGTGACACGGCACAGATATGCTGACGCCGCAGACACTCTGTGTCATCGGGGAACCACGTAAGCCACCCCTCGACGGTTCCGGAACGGAGCAGCATGAGTCCGCCTCCCGACAACAGCGCGCACCTGCGCGTGCTCGGGCTGGGCGACGACGAGATCGCGGTGTACCAGTACCTGTTGCGCACCGGCCCCGCCTCGGTGGGCGAGATCGCGTCGAACGTGGCCACGCCGTACGAGAAGGTCGACGACGCGCTGCAGGGCCTGGTCCGGGCCGGACTGGCCCGCCGGTCGGGCACCGATCCGCGGCGGTTCCTCCCGGTGCCGCCGGACGCCGGGCTGGAGGCCCTCACGCTGCTGCGCGAGTCGGAGCTGAAGACGGCGCGGATCGAGGTGCTCAACGCCTTCGACGAGTTCCGCCGCACCGTGCACAACGAGTCCACGACGCACCTGGTCGAGGTGGTCACGGGCAGCGCGATCGTGGAGCGGATCCAGCAGATCGAGCACGGTGTGCAGCGCGAGATCATGGCGATCGACTCACCGCCGTACTACCGGTCGGCGGTGGCGAACCCGACCGAGATAGAGCACCTCAAGCGCGGCATCACCTACCGGGTGGTGTACTCGCCGGAGTCGGTGGAGATGCCCGACTACCTGGAGGCGAACATCCTGCCGGCGGTGCAGGCCGGTGAGCAGGCCCGGGTGCTGCCGGACGTGCCGGCCAAGCTGACGATCATCGACCACTCGATCGCACTGGTCTCGATGGTCGTCCGCGACACCGCGGTCAACCGGCAGCTGCTGATCGTCCGGCCGAGCAGCCTGCTGACCGCGATGATCGGCATGTTCGAGCTGTGCTGGCGCAACGCGCTCCCGCTGCACGCGTCGGCGGGCCCGGACGACGACCGGCTGGAGCCGATCGAGCGCCGGCTGCTCGCGCTGCTGGCGACCGGTGCCGCCGACGACACGATCGCGCGCACCCTCGGCATCAGCCGTCGTACGTTCTTCCGCTACCTCGAGCGGCTGATGACCCGCACCGGCGCCGGCACCCGCTTCCAGCTCGCCCTGCACGCCACCCGCGAGGGCTGGCTCTAGGTTCTATAGGTTCTACGCCGACTCGGCCTGGTCTCCGGGCACCGTACGGACGGCGAAGTCCACGAGCAGCTCGGCGATCCGGTCCGGCTGCTGGTAGTGCGGGCAGTGCCCGCCGTCCGGCAGCTCGGCGTACTCGGCGTGCGGGATCTGGCGCAGCACCCGCTCGGCACCGGACGGCAGCGTGATCCGGTCCCGCTTCCCCCAGATCAGCAGCACGGGGCAGCGGATCTCGTGCAGCGCGAAGTCCGCACGCAGGTCGGCGGCCATCCGCTTGGCGACCCAGACCAGCCGGGTGATGTCGCCCCGCCGCTGGAACTGGTCGACGTACCCCGCGGCGAGCACGGGGTCGGCCTTCGCCCCGGCGAGCGCGAAGCAGTGGAAGCCGAACCGGATCACCTCGCGGGTCGCCGCCATCGGCAGCACCGGCCGGACCAGCACGTCCGCGACCAGCGGGACCCGCTCGCCCACGTCCATCCACCAGGCGTGCCCGAACCCGGCCGGCGCGATCGGCACGATCCCGGCCACCGGCGGGTCGGCACGCTGGGCCGCGCGGACCGCCAGCACGCCGCCCAGGGAGTTGCCGGCGACGACGGGCGGCCCGGCCACCGGGTCGGTCCACTCCCGCACCAGCTCGGCGACGAACCGGTCGAGCTGCGCCATCAGCGGCTCGTCGCGGACGAAGTCGTCGGCCTTGCCGAACCCGGGCAGGTCCACCGCGACTGCCCGCTGCCCGCGCCGCGCCAGCTCCGCCTGCGTCGTACTCCAACTGGCCGCGTGGTCGGAGAACCCATGCAGCAGGATCACAGCCGGCCCGCTGCCTTCCACCTCGTAGACGCGCGTGCTGACGTCCCCCACCAGCCGCCTGCTCTCTCGCATCGCCGCCGTCCTTCCGCGCGCCCCGGCTCGGCAGTGCGCGTAATTCAAAGTTTACCTACCGGACGGCCGGTAACGTGGCCGACACAGATCGGGACTTTCGTACGACGTCTGGCCTGGGCTGCGGCAGCCCAGATTTCTTGCTATGACCGCTGAGCCACTACTGCGAGCGGCGGGCTAGACTCACGTGCCTACCCGCCGGTAAACCGCCCAGCCGGTCAACCTCGAAGACCCCCGAGGAGTCCGCCGTGGCCCTGTTCCCGATTCCCAGCGCGGACAGCCTGGCCGCGGCCGGCAAGAACCTGCGTGACATGGTCACGCACGGCAGGCTGGCCGACCTGCGGCGGATGCCGAGCCAGGTCGTCGACGACACCCCGCTGCGGGTGGTGCTGCGCTACCTGCCGAGCGGTACGACGAGACTGACCGGCCCGCCGGTCCTGCTGGTCCCACCACTGGCGGCGCCGGCGTTCGCGTTCGACCTGCGCCGCGGCGGCAGCCTCGTCGAGCACCTGGTCGGCTCCGGCCGCCGGGTCTACCTCGTCGACTACGGCCCGATCCGGGTCGAGGACGGCGAGCTGGGCATCGAGTTCTGGGTCGACGACGTGCTGCCGAACGCGATCAGGGCGGTCGCCGAGGACGCCGGCGACGACGTCCACATCGCCGCCTGGTGCCTGGGCGGGCTGATGGCGCTGCTCACGGCGGCGTCCTTCCCGGAGCTGCCGGTCCGGACCGTGACCGCGGTGGCCAGCCCGTTCGACATCCGCGAGGTGCCGCTGGTCGCGCCGTTCCGGACCCTGGCCAGCCTGGCCGGGGGCCTGCCGACAGCCGCGGCCAACCTGATGAGCGCGGTGCCGGCGCCGCTGGTGGCATGGGCCTTCCAGCTGACCGGCTTCGACAAGTACGTGCTGAAGCCGTTCACGATCGCCTCCAAGCTCGACGACCGGGACTTCCTCGAGCAGGTCGAGGCCGTCGACCACCTGATGCAGAACATGTACTCCTACCCGGGCCGGCTGTTCGGGCAGCTGTACCACCAGCTGTTCCGGGCCAACGACCTCAGCCACGGCCACCTCGACATCGACGGCCGCCGGGTGCTGCTCGCCGACGTGAAGGTCCCCACGCTGCTGATCGGCGGCACCGACGACGTCATCGTCCCAGTAGGTGCGGTACGACGCGGTGCCGACCTGCTGACCGGTTCACCCCAGGTGCGGTTCGAGACCGCCCCCGGCGGCCACCTCGGCGTCCTCGCCGGCCGCAAGGCCCGTACGACGACCTGGCAATACCTCGACGCCTTCCTCGCCTCGAACGACGCCGCCTAGAGCTCGGCGAGCTTGCGTTTCAGGACCTTGCCGGTCGGGTTGCGCGGGAGCTCGTCGAGGAAGACGGCGCTGCGCGGGACCTTGAACCGGGCCAGGTTGTCCTTCACGTACTGCCGCACGTCGTCCTCCGACAGCGCCGCGCCGGCGGCCCGCACCACGAAGGCTCGTAGGGCTTTGCCGAACTCCTCGTCGTCCACGCCGATCACGGCGACGTCGGCGATGTCCGGGTGACCGGTGAGCAGTTCCTCGACCTCCTGCGGGAAGACGTTCTCACCGCCGGACACGATCATGTCGTCGTCGCGGCCCTCGACCCACAGCCGGCCGGCCTCGTCCAGGTGGCCGACGTCGCCGCTGGACATCAGGTCGCCGATCCGCTCCTTGTCACCGCCACCGGTGTAGCCGCCGAACTTCGCCGGGCTGTCGATGAAGATCCGCCCGGTCCGCCCCGCCGGCAGCGGCCGGCCGGCCGGGTCGAGGATCTTGACCACGGTGCCGAACGGCGCCCGCCCGGCACATCCCGGCGCGGCCCGCAGGTCCTCCGGCGTCGCGATCGTCGCGTACGCACACTCGGTCGAGCCGTACAGGTTGTAGAGCACCTCGCCGAACAGGTCGAGCACGCGGGTCGCGACCGCCGCCTCGAGCTGCGCGCCGGAGCTCGCGATGATCCGCAGCTCCGGGAACCGGCGGGACTCGATCGCGTCGTCGCCGAGCGCCAGCACCCGCTTCAGCATCACCGGTACGACGACCGCCGCCGCCACCCGGTGGGTCTCCAGGTCGTCCAGGAACACTTTCGGGTCGAACCGCCGCCGGGTCACCATGGTCGCGCCGGTCGCGAGCGTGACGACCGAGGTGAACAGCCCCCAGGCGTGGAACATCGGCGGTGCGACGTAGATCGAGCCGCCGGAGCGGAACGGGATCTTCGACAGCACCCCGCCGGGCAGCGACAGGCCGCGCGGCTGCGGCCGCGGCGCGCCCTTCGGCGTACCCGTGGTGCCACTGGTGAGCAGCACCAGCGACCCGTGCCGGCTCGGCGGCCGGACCAGCCGGGCGGTGCCGGAGCCGGCCAGGTCGTCGACCAGCTCGGTGCCGTCCGGAGCGGCGCCGGAGTCGGTCCAGGCGAGGTACCGTCCGAGCGGGGCCGGGATGCCGTCGAGCGTGAAGCTGAACTCCTCGTCGTACGCGAGCGCCTCGACCCCCTCGCGCGCGCACACGTCGGTGGCCTGTGGCCCGGAGAAGTCGGTGTTGAGGAACAGCGCCCGGGCGCCGACCTTGGCGCAGGCCATGGTGATGTCGACGGCGCCGCGGTGGTTGCGGCACAGGATGCCGACCCGGGCGCCCTCGGCGATGCCGCGGTCCCGCCACGCGTTCGCGAGCGCCGTGGAGCGCTGGTCGAGCTCGGTGTAGCTGAGCGACCCGCGCTCGTCGACCAGACCGGTGCGGTCCGGGTAGCTGATCGCGGCACCGGCCAGACCGCCGCCGACCGGGCCGAACTGGCGCAGCGCCAGCGCCTTCGCGGCGAGGTGGACCGGCGACTCGGGGCGGATGATCCCGGCCTTCGCGAGCTGCCGGACGGCGTCCAGCTCGGTGAGCGCCCGGCGCGGGAGCCTGGCGAGCGAGTGCAGATCCGGCATGCGTCACTCCGTTCGGTTGCCCCCGCGGCGATCGTAGTTACCTGCGCGTAGGAACGTAAGATGGCCGAGTGTCGACTGCCTTACCGACGCGGCGTACCCAGGCCGCACGCCGGGCGGCCACCCGCGGGGCGTTGCTCGACGCCACCATCGACTGCCTGATCGAGTACGGCTACGCCGGCGTCACCACCTCGCTGATCGCCGAGCGCGCCAAGGTCACCCGCGGCGCCCAGGCGCACCACTTCGCCACCAAGGCCGAGCTGGTCACCGAGGCGGTCGAGCACCTCGGCAGCCGGATGATCGAGGAGTACGTCGCGGGCGCGCGGCCGGACTCCACCGACACCGTGGCCGCGGCGGAGCACTTGTGCGACACGCTGTGGGACGGCCTGCGCAGGCCGTGGTTCGCGGCGCTGATGGAGCTGTGGATGGCGGCCCGTACCGACGCCGACCTGCGCGAGCAGTTCGCCAGGACCGAGCGGGCACTCAGCCACGCGATCCGCGACGCCATGCGCGAGGTCATCCCGTCGTACACCGGCCACGTGGAGGCGGCGCGGCTGGTCAACACCACCATCGCCACCGTGCGGGGCCTCGCGCTGATGCGGTTCGTGGCGCCGGAGGAGACCGTCGAGAAGGAGTGGGCGAGCGTCCGCCGCCACCTGGTGGCGCTGTGGGCAGCCGAGTACGACGCCTGACCGGCTGTGGATAACCTCCGCGCCTGACCGGGCCTCATCGATACGGTAGGTACATGGACGATACGACGTTCGTGAGCGTGTCCGACTTCAACCTGCAGTTGAACATCGCCAGGACGGTCATCGAGGAGGTCGGTGGCGACAGCCTCGCCCAGGAGCAGGCACGCCTCCGCGAACTCGTCCCGCGCATGGCCGAAGAGGAGCGTGCGTGGGCAACCGACATGATCGACTGGCTGCCCGAACTGACTGCGCCTCCGCCGCCACCGACCCCGAAGATGCTCGAAGCGCTGGAGATCCAGCGCGCTGCGTCCAGCACCCACGGCACCAAGGAAGAGCAACGAGCCGCACTCCAGGCGGCCCGGAAGAAGATCTGGGAGATTGCGGACAGCGTCGCCGATGACTGGGAGAGCGCCAGCATCGCTGGTCTCACCCGAACGCTCGACCACCTACAGGAGTCGCTCGACGATCCGTTCTGGGAGGACTGGCTACCTCCGGCTGACGGCGACGCGCGCTGATGACCGAACGCCGACCGATCGATCCGCGGTCGCCGGTCTATCAGGAAGTCGCGCGCCTTCACCGGCTCGCAGCGGATATGCGCCCGAGCGTGCGTCGCGACGGCGGCGGTTGGAACGGCGAGCTGTATGCCAGCGACGACGCCTGGGGATCGGTGCATCCGGCAACCGGCGCGATGAGCTTCCATGCTGAACGAGTCCTGCCCTATCTGACTGGCACGCAGTCGAAGACGAGCGCTGCCCAGCAGATCCAGGCGCTTCAGACGGTGCTGCACGAGTGCTACCACCAGCGCGTCGAGACCGACGCCCCGAACGAACCGAACGCTGTCCGGACGCGCGAGTCCAAGGCGCTCGACGAGGGACTCACCGAGTATCAGGCCAAGCGGGACGTTGGTCCGTTCGCTCAACATGCTGGCTACGGACGCATGGTGTCGAACAGGTACGAGTAC
>DASXRB010000268.1:0-8000 GCA_036506875.1 Kribbellaceae bacterium
GGGGTGGTTCGGGCGATGGACACGTCCGATACAGGCGGCCACCACACTCACCGCGCCGCTGTTCTGGTCGGCGAAGACGCGATCCGCGGTCACGCGGCTGGCCGGCCGACTCCCGGGATCGCGCCGCGAGCCAGACAGCGACGGTCGATCCCTCGTGATCGCCGTCGCCGGCGACGACTCCGGCCGCCCCGTCGCCACGACGGTCCTCACCGGCCCCGACCCCTACGAAATGACAGCATCCCTGTTGGCCTGGGGCGCCATTCACGCGGCGACGCCCGACACTGACCTCCGGCCCGGCGTGCACGGACCTGTCGCCGCCTTCGGGCTCGAGACCCTCGAGCTCGGCGCCGCCGAGGCCGGAGTGCACGAAGCCGACGGGACGGCCGCCCACGGTTCATGAGGCCGCGGTGTCAACGCCCCGGGCTGATCTTTCCCACCAGGCGCGGTCGTCAGGCGCTCGACGACGCCGGCGACCGGGTCGCCGAGATCGAGCAGCACTGGTCCCGAACTCGTCGGACCGGACCGATTCGCCGATGCCTGCCGCACTCTCCAAGAGCTCCTCGACCAACTGCACAGTGCGACGAACGACGGCTGACACCGCTCCCGGCCGGCCGCCGAACCCTCTCGACGCGAGACGGCTCCTCGTCAGGCGGGGATCCCGGCCGTGCGGGTGGTGAAACCGCTCCAGTAGGTGACGCGATCGGCGTCGATCGCCAAAGCCTCGCCCTGGTCGAGGACGCGAGCCCGGCCGCGCAGGATCACCCCACGTTGCCCGGTGGGGCGCGCATGGACGGGCTCGTCGAAGGTGATGCACGCGGCCGGACCGCCACCGGGGAGGGTCAGGTCGAGTCCCCCGGGCAGCCGCGCGACCCAGTGCCGGTGATCCCAGCGGGCCGGAACGGCGACCGGTCCCGACTCGGTGGCCAGGCCGAGCACGCCGGTGGACTGCCTGGTGAGTGAGCGCAGCTCGGACGGGACGACCGAGCCCAGCCGGCGGCCGCGCGCCCGTCGATCGGGCAGTGACCGCCCGTCCGGAGCAGCCGGCTCGGCGAGGTCGACCACTGAGACGGCGCCGGCTCGCAGGCGCACCAGCACGAAGTCGTGGGGCATCACCCGGACCGGGCTGGTCAGGGAGTCGCGGACGAAGCCCGCCAGTTGCCGCGGGTTCCGCGCGGCCCAGGACCCGAACGCGGACGGCATGGCCGGCAGGCGGGGCGCGGCGGCGAGGACGTCGCCGGCATGCAGCGGCGAGAGGAGCCGCGCCTCGCCCGTCATCACGACGGCTCGATCCCCCGCGCGAACCACCCAGGCCGTGCGTGGGTCGCGTCGCAGCAGCTTCGCCTTCAGGGCATGCCGGTTGGTCAGGAACCAGATGTCGTCACCGGACACGCCGTACAGGACCGGGGTGACCAGCGGGCCGGTGGCGGTCGCGACCGCGACGTACGCCAGGGTGCCCCGGCGGACGATCGCCGCGGCACCGGATGCCGGCGATCCCGCGGGCACGAGACGCAGGTCGCATTCCCGGGCCGGCAGGGCGGTCTCGAGCACGGCGCTGGTCGCTTTCACGTGATCAGGCCTCTCGCAGCGCGCGGTACACCGCCCGCCCGACGAACTCGCCGAGCTCGTCCGGCGTCCAGGCGGACCCGTCCGCGAGCAGAGTCCGGACGGCGCCCTCGCAGGCGGAGAGGAACAGCTCGACGAGCACCGGCAGCTTGCGTCGTACGCCGGTAGTACCCCAGGCCTCCAGCGTCGGCCTGATCAGCCGCTCGAACTCGATGCCGATCAGCATCCGCCCGCGCCCGAACAGCTCCCGGACCGCGGGATCGGGCGTGCCCTCGAAGAGGAACCGCCACGAGTCGGGATGCTCCGCGACGGTCGCGAGCAGCGCCTGGAAGCCCGCGACGAAGGCGTCGGCCGGCGCCTCCGCCGCGCGCGGCGCCATGGCCGCGAACGCGCCCGGCAGGATCACCTGCTCCTCCCGCGCGACCAGCGCCCGGATCAGGTCGACCCGGTCGGCGAAGCAGGCGTAGACCACCGGCCGGGTGACGCCGAGCCGCTCGGCCACGCGCGCGATCGACACCGCCGCGATGCCCTCCGTCGCGGCGATGGACAGCGCGGCGTCCAGGACCTGGGGCCGGCGCCGCTCCGGCCCGAGGTGCGCGGCGCGCGCCCTGTCGGTCGGCGAAAAAGTCACGAGACCATCTTCCTACATCAGCGTAGGAAAATCCTACAGATGTGAAGGATGCCACTCTTCCGTAGAAATCGAAGACCGCCGCTTCTTGACGGACGACCCCACAGCGTCGTACGACGAAAGCGAGCCCGACACGCTTCGAACACGTGTTTGAAACACCTCGGCTTTCCCGATACGGTCGAAGTCGACGCGAGTCGCACCCGCAACAGCAGTCACACGCCGAGCGCGTCACGACCACCCACGGACGCCGAAGGAAGAGGAGTCATCATGGCCGGCACGTCGAAGAAGACGTCCAGCAAGCCCACGGACCAGTCGGCGCCGAGGAAGACCGTCACCGAGCTCCCCGACGGCCCGCCGGACGCCAGTGGCCTGACGCCGCGGCAGCGCCGCGTGCTCGACGTGATCCGCGACTCCGTCGACAGCCGCGGCTATCCCCCGTCGATGCGCGAGATCGGCGAGCGGGTCGGCCTGACCAGTTCGTCCTCGGTCTCCCACCAGCTGCGCGTCCTGGAGCAGAAGGGCCTGCTGCGCCGCGACCCGAACCGCCCCCGCGCCATCGAGGTGCGGTATCCGGGTGAGGTCGCGGAGGCCGCCCGGCGCGGCGTGCTCGGCTCCGCGCGCCAGACGCCGTACGACGAGACCGGCGCCGGCGACGCGCACCCGGACGCGGCGTACGTCCCGGTGGTCGGGCGGATCGCCGCCGGTGGGCCGATCCTGGCCGAGGAGCACATCGAGGAGGTGTTCCCGCTGCCGAAGCAGATGGTCGGCGAGGGCACGCTCTTCCTGCTCCAGGTCAAGGGTGAGTCGATGATCGAGGCCGCGATCTGCGACGGCGACTGGGTCGTCGTGCGGCAGCAGCCGACCGCCGAGAACGGCGACATCGTCGCGGCCATGATCGACGACGAGGCGACGGTGAAGACCTTCAAGAAGACCGGCAACGAGGTGTGGCTGCTCCCGCACAACCCGGCGTTCCAGCCGATCGACGGCACCAACGCGACGATCCTCGGCAAGGTCGTGACGGTGCTGCGCCGGATCTGACGCGCGGGCACGCGCAGGTCGCGTGTGGCGGAGTTTGAGAGGATCGACGGTATGACCGACGTCTACGAGTTCTCCGCCACCACGATCGACGGCGAGGAGCGCAAGCTCGCCGACTTCCGCGACAAGGTGCTGCTGATCGTCAATGTGGCTTCCAAGTGTGGTTTCACCCCGCAGTACGAGGGTCTCGAGAAGCTGTACCGCGACCACAAGGACGAGGGCCTGGTCGTGCTCGGCTTCCCGTGCGACCAGTTCGGCCACCAGGAGCCGGGCAGCGAGGCCGAGATCGCCGAGTTCTGCTCGCTGACGTACGACGTGACGTTCCCGATGTTCGCCAAGATCGACGTCAACGGGTCCGACGCGCACCCGCTCTACACCTGGCTCAAGTCCGAGCAGGGCGGCCTGCTGGGCGGCGCGATCAAGTGGAACTTCACCAAGTTCCTGGTCGGCCGGGACGGTTCGGTCCTCGACCGGTTCGCCCCCACCGACAAGCCCGAGAAGCTCGAGCCCAAGGTCGTCAACGCCCTCGGCTGAGGAAGTCCTCGATCGCCGTCAGGCAGGTGTCGTCGTTCTCCAGGTGCGGCAGATGGGCGACACCCGCCAGCGGCAGGAACCGTGCGTCCGGCATCCGGTCGGCCATGCCGGCGCCGATCACGCCGAACTGCGGGAAGTCCAGGTCGCCGGCCATCACCAGTGTCGGCACCGCGATCTCGCCCAGCCGTTCCCAGGCATCCTCGACCCGGTTCCGCTCCCCCGGCTCCTCCCCGTGCAACGCGATCCCGTTCATGTCGAGGAACAGCTCCCGGGTCTCCCCGCCGACCCGGCCCTCCGGTGAACCCGGACCGTCCAGCCACACCCACGCCTCCAGGCGGTTCGTCTCCTCGACGTCACCGGACTCCTCGGACGCCTCCAGCTGCTCCACGACGGTACCGATCCGACCCGGATACTCCTCCTCCCACGGCGCCCCCGTCACCGACGGGGCGATGAGCACCAGCCTCGACACCCGCCCCGGGTACTCCAGCGCCAGGTCGATCGCGACCCCGCCGCCCATCGAGCAGCCGACCACCATCGCGCGCTCCACACCCGCCGCGTCCAGCACAGCGACCGCGTCCGCGGCCGGCGAGTACGACTCCGGCGTGTGCGACGTCTCGCCGTACCCGCGCTGGTCGTAGGACACGACCCGGAAGTCACCCAACCGCGGCGTCAGGTGCCGCCAGCTGCGCCGGTCGGTCACCCCGGCGTGGATGAGCAGCACCGGATCGCCGGTGCCGTCGGACGAGTAGGCCAGCCGGGCTTTCCCTGAGGTCGCGAACACGGCCTCATGCTCGCACCGGACCGGAGGCCCCGCGACCGTATTCCACGCGCCTCAGCCGGAATCCAGTGCCTCGACGAGGCACTCGCATCCCGCGAAGCGGGAGAATCCGGACCGCACGGCCGACGCGCATCAGGCTCCGCCCACCGAGCCGGCCCGTCAGCAGGTCAGAGCAGCACCGACCCCGGGTCGATGTCGAACCGGAGTCCTCGCCAGACGGGATGGCGGAGGCGGCCTTCGGCGGCCCAGCCGGTGTACGTGACCTCGGCCACCAGGACCGGATCGAGCCAGTGCGCACGTCGTCGCTCCGGGGCCGGGATGGTGCTCGGATCGAACGGCGGCTCATCGACCTCCAGCGCGGCGAGCTCCGCACCCAGCAGGTCCAGCATCTTCGTATCCAGCCCCGATCCGACCTTGCCGATCAGCACCAGCTCACCGTTGTCATACGCACCGCAGTACAGCGACCCGATCCTGCCCTCCCGGTTCCCCTCCCCCGGGTGCCAGCCGCACAGGATCACGTCCCGGGTCAGCACGTGCTTCACCTTCACCCAGTCCGTGCTCCGCTTGCCCGGGTGGTACCGCGATGCCCGGCGCTTCGCGACCACGCCCTCCAGGCCGTGGTCCACCGACGCCTGCAGGGCCGTCTCGCCGTCGTCGTACGCCGCAGGCAGCTCCCAGAACGGTGACGCGACCTCCAGCGAGGACAGCAGCGACCGCCGGTCGTCGTACGTTGCTTCAAGCAACGATCGGCCGGCGAGCCGGGGCAGGTCGAACAGCCGGACGCTGACCGGCACGTCGTGGATCAGGCGGGCCACGGCACGCGGGTCGCGGACGTGCATCCGCCGCTGCAGCAGGCCGAACGACGGCGCGCCGGTCTCGTCCAGCGTGACGATCTCCCCGTCCAGCAGCAGCGGCTCGGGCAGTCCGCCGGAAGCGACGTCCAGCAGCTCCGGATACCCGCCCGACACGTCGCGCCCGTTACGCGACCACAGCCGGCACACACCGTCGGAGATCTCGGCGATCACCCGCACGCCGTCCCACTTCATCTCGTACGCCCACTCGCCACCGACAGGCAGCGGCCCGGCCACCGCCATCATGGGAAGGAGCGGGGCGGGACTCACGCGGTGCGCAGCCTCTCCAGGGCGCCGAGCACCGCCTTGCGGTCGGCGGTCGCCCACATCGGCGGCAGCGAGGCGCGCAGGAACGCGCCGTACCGGGCCGTCACGAGCCGTGGGTCGAGAATCGCCACCACGCCCTTGTCGGTGGTCCGGCGGATCAGCCGGCCGGTGCCCTGGGCAAGCAACAGCGCCGCGTGCGTCGCCGCCACCGCCATGAAGCCGTTGCCGCCGGACTCGTCCACGGCTCGCTGCCGCGCGGCCATCAGCGGCTCGTCCGGCCGCGGGAACGGGATCCGGTCGATGATCACCAGGGTGCAGGTCGCGCCCGGTACGTCGATGCCCTGCCACAGCGACAAGGTGCCGAACAGCGACACCTCCGGGTCCGCCACGAACTGCTTCGACAGCTCCGCGAGGTGCGCGTCACCCTGGCACAGCACGGTCAGGTCGGTCGCCTCCCGCACCGCGGCCGTCGCCGCCTCGGCCGCGCGGCGCGACGAGAACAGCCCGAGCGTCCGGCCGCCGGCGGCCGTGACCAGGTCGACGATCTCGGCGAACTGCTTGCTGCCCAAGCCGTCGCGGTGCGGCGGCGGCAGGTGCTTGGCGACGTAGAGGATCGCCTGCTTGTCATACGCGAACGGCGACCCGACGTCCAACGCCCGCCACGGCAGCGGCTCCAGCTCGTCATCGTTGCCGGCCGCAACGTCGGAGTCGGTGAGACGGTCCGCCGCCCGGAGCCCGACCTGGCGCGCGATCGCGTCGAAGTCCCCGCCCAGCGTCAGCGTCGCCGATGTCATCACGACGGTGCGGTCCTTCAGCACCAGATCCCGCAGCAACCCCGCCACGGTCAGCGGTGCGATCCGCAGCTCACGCCCGAACCGCTCCCGGTCCACCAGCCAGACCACGTCGAAGTCGCCGAGCGCCGCGACCCGCTCCGCGACGTCGAAGATCTCCTTGACCGCGCCCCGGGTCTGCCGCTTCGCCGCATCGTCGTCGTCCCGGTCCGAGGAGTCCTTCTTGCCCAGCTCGGTGTACAGCCGGCGGGCCGCGTCCCTGATCAGCCCGGCCGCCTCCAGGACGGCCGTGTGCCTGGCCTCGATCCGCCCCTCGCGCGCGTCGGCCAACGCCGCCCGCAACGCGTCCGCGGCGTCCAGGAGGTCGTCGGCGGCGTCGTCGTCCACGTGCGGCCGGGACCGCTTCGCGGCCCGCTCCACCAGCTGCGGCGACAGCTCCGCACTCGCCGCGCCGGTCACCCGGGCCGGCAGCTCGTGCGCCTCGTCGATCACCACCACGTCGTGCTCGGGCAGCACGATCCGGTTCTCGAACGCGTCGATCGACAGCAGCGCGTGGTTGGTGATCACGATGTCGGCCTTGCGAGCGTCCTCGCGTGCCTTCTCCGCGAAACACTCCTGTCCGTACGGGCACTTCTGCGCGCCGAGGCACTCGCGCGCGGAGATCGCGACCTGCTGCCAGGCCTGGTTCTGGTGCGTCGGCGCGTGGTCGCGGTCGCCGGCGCCGCCGTCCGCGAGCTGCTTCTCGGCCCACTCGCGCAGCTCCACCACCTGCTGCCCGACCGGCCCGACGACCGGCATCTCGACCAGCACCCCGTCCTCGTCCGGCGCGCCCTCGCGGATCCGGTGCAGGCACGCGTAGTTGTTGCGCCCCTTCAAGATCGCGTACGACGGCCGCCGGGGCAGCAGCTTCTCCGTCGCGTCCAGCAGCGCCGGCATGTCCCGGTCGACCAGCTGCGCCTGCAGGTTCAGCGTCGCGGTCGACACCACCACGCGCTGCTCGTCGAGCGCGTGCAGCAGGGCGGGGACGAGGTAGCCGAGCGACTTACCGGTACCGGTGCCGGCCTGCACCAGCAGGTGCTCCCCCGACGCCATCGCCTCCGCCACCGCCGCCGCCATCGTGACCTGCCCCGGGCGCGTCGTACCCCCGATCGCCTCGACCGCGGCCGCCAGCAGCTCACTCACATCCGCCACCGCGTCAGCCTACTTGCGTCCACCCCCACCCCGCCGCACCCCCTGTGGACAGCCCGCTGCCGCTCCGGGGATGGACGCGGGCGGGCCGCCGGCGCCATCCTGTGGTCACTCGTCGAGCCCCGGGGGGTGCGCCGTGAGCCAGGTGATCGGGTTGCCGGACGGCCGGCAGGCAAGCTACGAAGTCGTCGGCACGGGGCGGTCGGCGCTGATGCTGCCAGGAGGTCCCGGCCTGGGGGCCGCGTCCATGCGCGACCACGCCGAGCTGTTCGCCGACAGGCTGGAAAGCCACCTCATCGACCCCCACGGGTACCTGGCCGCGGTCAAGGCGTGGGAGGGCGGGCTGTACCAGACGATCGACCAGC
>DASXRB010000269.1:0-8581 GCA_036506875.1 Kribbellaceae bacterium
CGTGGTCGTGGTGATAGCGGTGTACGACGGCGTGGCCGAGGCCGCGGCCGATCATCCAGCGGTTGACCGGGACCGTGACGACGAACGCGATAACCAGGGAAGCGATCAGGCTGCCCCAGAACAGCGGGCTGTCCAGGCCGGCGTCCATCGCGCCGGGGACCGCGAGCACGAAGGCGTTGTCGACGATCTCCATCACGGCGATGCTGACCGTGTCGGCGGCCAGCGCCGTCCGCACCGCGGCGCCGAAGCCGAGACCCGCGCGCAGCACCGGCCGGATGGTCAGCGAGTAGCCGAAGAAGAACGCCAGCACGATCGACAGGACGACGGTCGCGGCGTTGCTCCAGCCGAACGCCGTACCCAGCACCATGCCGAGGATCTCGCCGATCGCGCAGCCGGTCAGGCAGTGCAGGGTGGCCGAGACCGCCTGCCTCGTCAGGTCCTTGCCGGCCGCAACGTCACTCACGAGAATCTCCTCAGTCTCAGGCTGTTGGACACCACGAACAGGGAGCTCGCCGCCATCGCGGCACCGGCGAGCAGCGGGTTCAACAGGCCGGCGGCGGCCAGCGGGATCGCGGCCACGTTGTAGGCGAAGGCCCAGAACAGGTTGCCCTTGATCGTGCGCAGCGTCCGGCGCGACAGCCGGATCGCGTCCGCCGCCACGGTCAGGTCGCCGCGCACCAGGGTCAGGTCGCCGGCCTCGATCGCCACGTCGGTCCCCGTACCCATCGCCAGCCCGAGGTCCGCCTGCGCCAGCGCGGCCGCGTCGTTCACGCCGTCGCCGACCATCGCGACGACCGCTCCCGACGACTGCAACTGCTTGACCGCGTCGACCTTGTCGGCCGGCAGCACCTCGGCGATGACCGCGTCCTCGGCGATCCCGACCTCGCGCGCCACCGCCCGCGCCGCGGCCGCGTTGTCACCGGTGAGCAGCACCGGTCGCAGCCCGAGCCGCTTCAGCTCGGCCACCGCGGCGGCGGACGTCGGCTTGACGGTGTCGGCGACCACCAGGACGGCCCGCGCCGCACCGTCCCAGCCGACCGCGACGACGGTCCGCCCGTCGGCCTCGGCCGCGTCCTTCGCCGCGACCAGCTCGTCCGGCAGGGGCTGGCTCCACTGCTCCAGCAGCGCCACCCGCCCCACCACGACGGCGTGCGCGGTCACGGCTCCGGAGCCGGCTTGGCCTGGCGGGGTGTCGCCGGACCTGGCCGGACCGGGCGCGGTGGCACGTCGTACACCATGGCCTCCGGCAACCAGCTCCGCGGGGACGACGCCTTGGACGCCGAGGCCCTCGAGGTTGGCGAAGTCCTCGACCGGCGGCAGCTCGCCGACCTCGGCGGCCGCGGCCGTCGCGATCGCCCGGGCGATCGGGTGCTCGCTGGCGTGCTCCAGCGCGCCCGCCAGCCGCAGCAC
The DNA here is from genome assembly GCA_036506875.1 of Kribbellaceae bacterium. Taxonomy (GTDB): domain Bacteria; phylum Actinomycetota; class Actinomycetes; order Propionibacteriales; family Kribbellaceae; genus DASRHY01. The sequence goes on from DASXRB010000269.1 coordinate 1,411, forward strand.
CTCGCGGCGCTCCTCCCCCGGCGCCACGACCACGTCGACCAGGCTCATCGCGCCGGCCGTCACCGTGCCCGTCTTGTCCAGCACCACGGTGTCGGCGCGCCGGGTGGACTCCAGCACCTCCGGGCCCTTGATGACGATGCCGAGCTGGGCTCCCCGGCCGGTGCCGACCATCAGCGCGGTCGGTGTCGCCAGCCCCAGCGCGCACGGGCAGGCGATGATCAGCACCGCCACCGCCGCTGTGAACGCGGTCTCCGGCGACGCGCCGGTGCCGACCCAGAAGCCGAGCGTGGCCAGGGCGAGCGTGATCACGACCGGTACGAACACGGCCGAGATCCGGTCGGCCAGCCGCTGCACCTCGGCCTTGCCGTTCTGCGCGTCCTCCACCAGCCGGGCCAGCTGCGCGAGCTGGGTGTCGGCACCGACCCGGGTCGCCCGCACCACCAGCCGCCCGCCGGCGTTGACGGTCGCACCCACGACCGCCGAGCCCGGCCCGACCTCGACCGGCACCGGCTCGCCGGTGAGCATCGACTCGTCCACCGCTGACGTACCGGACACCACGACGCCGTCGGTGGCCACCTTCTCCCCCGGCCGTACGACGAACTCGTTGCCCACGGCAAGCTGCTCGACCGGGATCCGGACCTCGGCACCGTCGCGCAGCACCGCGACGTCCTTGGCGCCCATCGACAGCAGCGCCCGCAGCGCGGCACCCGACCGGCGCTTGGCCCGCGCCTCGAAGAACCGCCCGGCCAGGATGAACATCGTCACGCCGGCCGCGACCTCGAGGTAGATCTCGCCCGCTCCGGACCCGCGCCGCGGCACCAGGCTGAACGGCATCGTCATCCCCGGCACGCCCGCGTCACCGAGGAACAGCGCGTACACCGACCAGCCGAACGCGGCCAGCACGCCGACGCTGATCAGCGTGTCCATCGTCGCCGCCGCGTGCCGCAGGTTCGTCGCGGCCGCCCTGTGGAACGGCCACGCGCCCCAGGTCACCACCGGCGCGGCGAGCGCGAACGCCAGCCACTGCCAGTACCGGAACTGGAGGGCCGGAACCATCCCGAGCAGGATCACCGGCACGGCCAGCACGATGCTCGCGATCAGCCGTTCGCGCAGCGACCGGTCGGCGGCACTCTCGGCGTCCTCCGCCTCGACGACCTCCGCCTCGGGCGCCGGCGGCGCGGCGGAGTAGCCGGTCTTCTCCACGGTCGCGATCAGGTCGTCGACGCTGACCGTCCCGGGGTAGCTGACCTTGGCCTTCTCGGTGGCGAAGTTCACCGTCGCGGTGACCCCGTCCAGCCGGTTCAGCTTCTTCTCGATCCGCGCCGCGCAGGAGGCGCACGTCATGCCTCCGATGGCGAGCTCGACGCTGTTTTCCGTGGTCATGAGTACAGCCTCCTTCCGCGTGCTCAGTGGGTCGGTACGACGACGGTGAACGCAGCGGTCCGGACCTTCCCGCCGCGCTGGAAGTCCAGGAACAGCCGGTACGTCCCGGCCGTCGGGAACGTGGTCGTGAACTGCACCCGCGGGCCGCCGTGCTCGCCGGCGTGCGCCTCGTGCGCGGGATGCGTGTGCAGGTAGGCCAGGTCGCCCGACCGGAGCGTCACCAGGTGCCCGAACGCCCCCAGGTAGGGCTCCAGGTCGGTCACCGGCTTGCCGTTCCGCGTCACGGTGACGACCAGCTCGGACTCCGTCCCGGCCATCGGCGCACCGCTCAGGCTCACGTCGTACCCGTCGGCGGACGCGGTCGTGGCGGGCGCCGGCAGCGACACCGGCGTGAACGCACCGGCGACGGAGACGTCGGCGCCGAGCACCAGCCCGCGGCCGAGCGCGGCCGGCGCGAAGTCCGCGAAGACCCGGTAGCCGCCCGCCTTCGCGAGATTCAGCGGCACGCTCCACGTCCCGTCCGCCGCGCGGTCCGGGTGCACGTGCTGGAACCCGTCCAGGTCCCGCCGTACGACGATCAGGTGCAGCTCCTTGTCGTGCCGCGTCGTGTACGACGTGAGCGGGCGCCCGGCCGGATCGGTCACGGTGAACTGGAACGGTACGGCCGCGCCGGCCGGCAGGGTCGTTGCCTTCGGCACCAGAGTGTAGCCGGCGTCGGAGACGGCCAGGCCGGGGAGCTGGCCGGCCTCCGCCTCGTGGCCGCCGTCCTCGCCGTGGGCGCTCTCGGTCATGCCCGGCATCGGCTCGGCGCCGTGCGCACTGGAGCCGGCGGCCCGCTGGTCGCCGCCGGACGGGCCGATCGCGGAGCCGGCGGCGAAGGCGAGCGCGAACGTGGCGGCCAGGCCGCCGGCGAACGCGCTCACCTTCCATCCGGCTTTCACAGCTGGTCCGCCAGCTCGTAACCGGCCTCGTCCACGGCCTCCGCGACCCGCGCGGGGTCCAGCTCGGTCGCGCTGGTGACCTGCACGGTCGAGGTGCCGCCGGGCACCAGGTCGACGGTGACCCCGGTGACGCCGGGCAGCGCCCGCAGCTCTTCGGTGACTGCGCTGACGCAGTGGCCGCAGGTCATCCCGGTGAGGTGGTAGGTGCCGGTGGTGCTCATCGTCGTACTCCTCGATCGTGTGTGATGGTCAGCTGCGCACGAGGCGGGCGATCGCCTCGGAGGCCTCGCGGACCTTCTCGTCCGCCTCGGGGCCGCCGGCACGGGCCGCCTGGACCACGCAGTGCGCCAGGTGCTCCTCGAGCAGTTCGAGCGAGAACGACTGGAGCGCCTTGGTCGCGGCCGACACCTGGGTGAGGATGTCGATGCAGTACTGGTCCTCGTCGACCATCCGCTGCAGGCCGCGGACCTGACCCTCGATCCGGCGCAGCCGCTTGAGGTGGCTGTCCTTGCGGTGGGTGTATCCGCGGACCTCGTGCGTCTCTGCCATCGTTCTCACTCCTACCCCTAGGGGGTATCTCGTACGGTGTCTTCACCATACCCCCGACCCCTATCGGATGCAAACCCCCGGGGGTACCTCGGCCGTGGCGGCCCGGGCGCTCCCGGTTACGCTCGGGCGCATGCCGCCCGCCACGCCTCCGCCGCCGGACGAGACGGCGCGGGTGACCGCGTTCTGGCGCGACCTCGGGCTGCCCGGCCTGGTGGACGTGCACACGCACTTCATGCCGGAGCCATTGCTGGCCAAGGTGTGGGCGTACTTCGACGCCGTCGGTCCGATGGTCGGGCGGCGGTGGCCGATCAGGTACCGCGCGGACGAGGAGGAACGGCTGCGCCGGCTGCGCGGGTTCGGGGTCCGGGCGTTCACCGCGATGGTCTACCCGCACAAGCCCGGGATGGCCGAGTGGCTCAACGACTGGGCAGCGGACTTCGCGGAGCGCACGCCGGACTGCTTGCGCACGGCAACGTTCTTCCCCGAGCCCGGCGCCGGGTCCTACGTCGCGGCGGCGATCGAGAGCGGCACGCGGGTGTTCAAGGCACACGTGCAGGTCGGCGAGTACGAGCCCGGTGACCCGCAGCTCACGCCGGTCTGGGCGGCGCTCGAGGACGCCGGGGTGCCGGTCGTCGTCCACTGCGGGTCCGGTCCGGTACCCGGCAAGCACACCGGGCCCGAGCCGGTCGGCCGCGTGCTGGCGTCGTACCCGAGGTTGCGGATGGTCGTCGCGCACATGGGGCTGCCGGAGTACGACGACTTCCTCGACCTGGCCGAGCGGTATCCCGGCGTGCACCTGGACACCACGATGGCGTTCACCGACTTCAGTGAGCAGCAGGCTCCGTTCCCGCCGTCGTCACATCCCCGGCTGGCCGCGCTGGGCGACCGGGTCCTGTTCGGGTCCGACTACCCGAACATCCCGTACCCCTACCTGCACCAGCTGGAGTCGCTGGCCCGGCTCGATATCGGCGACGACTGGCTCCGCGCCGTCTGCCACGACAACGCGGTCCGACTGTTCGCGCTAGATGGTGGCCGCTAGCCGGGTGCCCTGGTCGATGGCGCGCTTGGCGTCCAGCTCGGCGGCCACGTCGGCGCCGCCGATCACGTGGACGGGCCTGCCGGCGGCGGTGAGCTCGTCGGCGAGGTCGCGGACCGGCTCCTGGCCGGCGCACACCACGACGGTGTCCACCTCCAGCACCCGGGCCCGCTCGCGCTTCGGCCCGAACGTGACGTGCAGTCCCTGGTCGTCGATGCGCTCGTAGTTCACCCCGCGCAGCTGCTCGACCTGCTTGTTCTTCAGCGCCGCCCGGTGCACCCATCCGGTGGTCTTGCCGAGGCCGTCGCCGATCCGGCTCGCCTTGCGCTGCAGCAGGTACACCTGCCGCGGCGACGGCTCCGGCTTCGGCTGCGCCAGTGCGCCCGGCAGCAGCTCCGGGTCGCCGACACCCCACTCGGCCTTCCACGCCGCCAGGTCCAGCGCCGGCGACGCGTCGTGGGTGAGGAACTCGGTCACGTCCACGCCGATCCCGCCCGCGCCGATCACCGCGACCCGCTCCCCGACCGGCCTGCCGTGCCGCACCACGTCGACGTACGACAGCACCTTCGGGTGGTCGATCCCCTCGATCGCCGGGACCCTCGGCACGACGCCGGTCGCGACGATGATTTCGTCGTACGACGTGAGGTCGCTCGCGGCGACCCGGGTGCCGAGGTGGAGGGTGACGCCGGTCAGCTCGAGCTGGCGGCGGTAGTACCGGATCGTCTCGGCGAACTCCTCCTTGCCGGGGATCCGCCGCGCGATGCCGAACTGGCCGCCGATCTCGTCGTCCGCCTCGTAGAGATCCACCTGGTGCCCGCGCCCGGCCAGCGTGATCGCCGCGGACAGCCCGGCGGGGCCGGCGCCGACCACCGCGACGTTCTTGGTACGACGGGTGGGCGACAGCACGAGCTCGGTCTCCCGCGCGGCCCGCGGGTTGACCATGCAGCTGGCCTTCACCTTGGCGAACACGTGGTCCAGGCAGGCCTGGTTGCAGGCGATGCAGGTGTTGATCTCGTCCTCGCGGCCCGTCTCGGCCTTGCGCACCCAGTCCGGGTCGGCCAGGAACGGCCGGGCCATCGAGACCAGGTCCGCATCGCCGCGGGCCAGCACCTCCTCGGCGACCTGCGGCATGTTGATCCGGTTCGAGGTGACCACGGGGATGCCGACGTGCGGCTTCAGCTTGGCGGTGATCTCGGTGAACGCGGCGCGCGGCACGGAGGTGACGATGGTCGGCACCCGGGCCTCGTGCCAGCCGATGCCGGTGTTGATGATGCTCGCGCCGGCCCGCTCGACCTCCTGGCCGAGGGCAACGACCTCGTTCCAGGTCTGGCCGCCCTCGACCAGGTCCGCCATCGACAGGCGGTACACGATCAGGAAGTCGGTGCCGGCCGCCTCGCGGGACCTGCGGACGATCTCGGTTGCGATCCGGCGGCGGTTCTCGGGCGAGCCGCCCCAGGAGTCGGTGCGCCTGTTGGTCCGCTCGGCGAGGAACTGGTTGATGAAGTACCCCTCGGAGCCCATGATCTCGATCCCGTCGTACCCGGCCTCGCGGGCCAGCGCCGCGCAGTCGGCGAACGCCTGGATCTGGCGTCGTACCCCGCTGTCGCTCAGGGCGCGGGGCTTGAACGGGTTGATCGGGGCCTTGATCGCGGACGCGGAGACGCTGAGCGGGTGGTACGAGTACCGCCCGGCGTGCAGGATCTGCAGCGCGATCCGGCCGCCCTCGGCGTGCACGGCATCGGTGACCTGGCGGTGCCGGCGGGCCTCGGCGGCGGTCGACAGCTTGGACGCGAACGGCAGCAGCCAGCCGGTCCGGTTCGGCGCGAACCCGCCGGTCACGATCAGCCCGGCGCCGCCGCGGGCGCGCTCGGCGAAGTACGCCGCGAGCTTGCCGAGATCGCCGGCGCGGTCCTCCAACCCGGTGTGCATCGAACCCATCACGACCCGGTTCGGCAGCGTCACGTGCCCGAGGTCGAGCGGCGCCAGCAGATTGGGGTACGGCGTCGTGGCGGTCATCGGCCTCTCCTCCTTGTGTCGTCCTTCTGCACTGCGGTCCCGTCCTTCTCCACCGCCGCGGTGTCGTCCTTCCCCAGGGCGGCGAGGACCTCGTCGCACCAGGCGACGAACGACTCCTCCACCCGGATGCCGCCGCGCAGCACGAGGTACTGGTGCAGCTCGCGCCCGGACAGCAGCGCCGGCTCGGGGAAGTCCCGCTTCTCGATCAGGTGGTAGACGCCGAGCCGCTCGGCGTGCGCCGACCGGTGCCGCACGACCTCGTCGAGCACGTCGGCGAGGTCGCCCAGCGACGCGCCGCGCAGCTTCACGCCCAGCTCGTCGCACAGCATCGTCGGCTCCACGGGTTCGGCCATCCAGCGCGCCAGCTCGGCCCGTCCGGCTTCTGCCACGGCGTACACCTTCTTGTCCGGCCGGCCCTCCTGCGGAACGTGCTCGCAGGTCACCCAGCCGGCTTCGGCCATCCGGGCCAGCACCCGGTAGATCTGCTGGTGCGTGGCACTCCAGAAGTAGCCGATCGACCGGTCGAACCGTCGAGCCAGCTCATATCCGGACCCGGCGCGCTCGCTGAGCGCCACCAGGATCGCGTGCTCCAGCGCCATGCGGCGACGGTAGCTATGCAACTAGGTGCATTGCAACTGAGTGCATGCCAGATCACATACCGCGCATTCCCTCGCGGCCAGACGCCGCGGAGGTTTGCCGCGGCCGTCGGGGTTCCAGCTCTCCTCTTTGCCGGGCAGGGCTGGGCAGGGCTGGGCAGGGCGACGCAGCGGACGTGCGGGTACGTGCGGCCGGGATTGCCGACCTCCCGGCACCGACGTGGCGGCGGCGCATACCGGACGCACGCAGTGAACCCTGTTGGCGGTCGGTCCGCGCTACTGTCACTCAGGCCTAGAAGGAGGGTGTGCTCTCTCCGGCGGCGTGTAACTCCAGACTGCTGGCGAACAGTTCGAGGAACGCCGAGAAGTCAGTTGCCAGCCTCTGGACCTGGCGCTCCGTAGCAGGGCAGAGCACTCCAGACTCGATCGCTGCCTCCTCGATCCTGAAGACTGGCGAGTCTTGTTCCACTCCTACGACGTAGAGGGCACCACCCCCATCAGAGCCGACAACCAGGATCTCGACCCGCCAGCCTCCGAGCTCCAGCCAGCGTGGGTATTTGTCGGCATACGTCGCGACTACCCGTGTCGCCGGTCCGATGAAGTAGCCGTTCCAAACGTCGGGCAAGCTCACCTCCTCGATGACGTTGAAG
>DASXRB010000270.1:0-3518 GCA_036506875.1 Kribbellaceae bacterium
GGTGATGATGAAGTCGTCGCCCTGCGCGTCGATCAGCTGAGCCATCCAGCCGAGCAGCCCGGCGGGGGAGTCGGCCAGCGCGTGCGCGAGCGTCTGCGGCTGCTGGGACTGCAGCTGGTTGAAGGCGCCCTTCTGCTCCCAGAACCACTTCAGCACCTCCATGCCCTCGAGCTCCTCGGGCGACATGCCCTCGAACTCGGCCGGGTCGCCCGACGGGAAGGAGAACACCTGCGTGACGTGCACGCCGACCACGTGCTCCGGGTCCTGCCGGCCGACCTCCGGCGAGACCATCGAGCCGCCGTCGTTGCCGATCGCGCCGTACCGCTCGTAGCCGAGCCGGTGCATCAGCTCCGCCCACGCCTTCGCGGTCCGCTCGGTGCCCCAGCCCGCCTCGGTGGTCGGGCCGGAGAACGCCCAGCCGGGCACCGACGGGATCACCAGGTCGAACGCCTGGGCCGGGTCCGCGCCGTGTGCCCGCGGGTCGGTGAGCGGCCCGATCACGTTCAGGAACTCGACCACCGTGCCCGGCCAGCCGTGCGTGACGATCAGCGGCAGCGCGTCCGGCTCCGGCGACTTCACGTGCAGGAAGTGGATGGTCTGACCGTCGATCTCGGTGGTGAACTGCGGGTACGCGTTGAGCCTGGCCTCCCACGCGCGCCAGTCGTACCCGTTGCGCCAGCGCTCGACCAGCCGCCGCACCCGCGACACCGGCACGCCGTACGGCGAGTCCTCGTCGGCACCGGTCTCGCCGGGCGCCGGGTCGGTGAACCGGGTGCGGGCGAGGCGGTCGGCCAGGTCGTCGAGGTCGGCCTGCGCGATATCGATGCGGAACGGCTTGATCTCGGTGCTCATCTGCGTCTCCTCTGCGGTGTATCGAGCTGTTGGTAAGACGCTATGAGCCCTTGCGGTCAGATCCTGTCCGCAAGGACGAAGAATTTCTCCCAGATCAGGATGGTGCCTGCGGAGGAAGGTTACCGGACCGGATCCGCCGCCGGGACAAGCTTTTCGGTCACCGCCGACGGCGTGCCGCGACGGCGGAACACGCCCTGTGACACGGCGACCCCGGTGAGTACGACGACCGCACCGACCGGCTGGTACCAGACCAGGTGCTCGTGCAGGAACACGATGCCGACGCCGATCGCGAACACGGGGATCAGGTACGTCACCATCGACGCCGTGCTGGCCCCGACCAGGCGCACGTTGCGCAGGTTGATCACGAACGCCAGCCCGCTGCCCAGCGCGCCGAGCGCGACCACGCTCGCGACCGCGCCGGCCGACAACGACCAGGGTGCCGGCGGCAGCCCGCCGGCCATCAACGGCGCCAGCACCGCGAGTACGACGAACGCCCCGATCAGGAACCCGGCCGACAGCGCCAGCCCGGACACGGGCGCGCTCGCCACGAACTTCTTCTGGTACGGGATCGCGACGCCGTAGCAGGCCGCCGCCCCGAAGCACATCAGCTGCCCCGAGAGCGCGGCACCGCCGGACTCCCAGGCGCCGAGCACGACGAGCATCCCGGCGAACCCGATCAGCAGGCCGACCGCGCGCTGGGCGCTGAACCGCTCGGTGCGGAACACCAGGACCGCGATCGGCAGCACGACCAGCGGGGTGGTGCCGTTCCAGATCCCGGCCAGCAGTGACGGGATCCGCTTCTCGCCGTACCCGAACAGCATGAACGGAACCGCGGCGCCGACCGCGCCGAGCACCAGGAAGTGACCCCACAGCCGCGGCGAGCTCGGCAGCGGCTCACGTCGTACCGCCAGCACCACCAGCAGGGTCAGCGCGCCGGTGGCGACCCGGCCGAGCGCGACGTACGCCGGATGCAGCTCGCGGACCCCGACGGCGATGAACAGGAAGCTGAAACCCCAGATCGCGGCGAGCGCGACCATGCCCGGGAGCCAGGAGCGGAGTGGAGCCTTGTCAGGAGTCGTTTGCGAGTTCACACCTGACATCCTGACGCATGCCACCGACACTCCGCATCACCGTTATCCGCCGGGTAGGGTCGGCACTCGCCGCCGACGTAAGGAGCCTCAGTGCCGACCCTGCCCTGGACCCGGATCGCCCAGCCCGCCGCCGACGCCGAAGTCGTCGTGATGGCGTCGCACTTCAAGCTCACCTCGCTGCTGCGGGTGCCCAGGTTCCTGTACGACGCGATGCGGATCCGCGCCCAGGCCACCGGTGCGGACGGCGCGTACGGGGTGTCGCTGGTCGCGCGGCCGCTGGCCCGGGAGTTCTACACGCTGAGCGCCTGGCGGGACCGGGACGCGATCACCGCCTTCGTCCGCGCCGAGCCGCACCGGTCGACGATGGCACGGCACCGGACGGGGATGGCGGACTCGAAGTTCGTGTTCTACGACGTGGCCTGCGACGCGCTGCCGCCGTCGTGGGACGAGGCGCGGTCCCGGCTGCGATCCTGAGGGCCATGGCGCGCTGGCAGTGCCCGGAGTGCGGGCGGGAGTTCGGCAACCGCAACCAGGCCCACGTCTGCGCGCCGGGCTGCACGGTCGACGAGGTCTTCGCGGGCCGGCCGCCGGCGCAGCGGGAGGTGTACGACGAGATCCTGGCCCACTTGGAGTCGCTCGGGCCCGTACACGTCGACGCCGTGACGGTCGGGGTGTTCCTCAAGTCCGACCGCAAGCTCGCCGAGGTCCGGCCGATGGCGCGGGCGCTGTCGGTGGAGCTGGTGATGCCGAGACCGCTCGGATCACCGCGGGTGGCGTTCCAGCTGCGCGCGTCCGCGACCCGCGTGGTGCACGTCGTGCGGCTGACGTCGGTCGAGCAGGTCGACGACGAGCTGCTGGGGTGGCTGACCGAGGCGTACGACTACGCGACCGGGGAGCCGTAGAGGTTCTCGTCGGTCTCGTACGCGGCGCCGTAGTAACGCTCGAGCTCGGCGAGGTCCGCGTCCGGCATCTCCATGGTCTTGGCGATGCGCGCCCGCGGCGGCACCGCGTCCGGGGTCCAGGTGGCGCTGTCCCACAGCTCGGAGCGCAGGAACGCCTTCGAGCAGTGGTGGAAGATCTCCTCGATCTCGACTTCGAGCGCGAGCACCGGCCGGACGCCCTTGACCAGCATCCGGTCGAAGTACGGCGCGTCGCGGACCAGCCGGGCGCGGCCGTTGATCCGCAGCGTGTCGCCGCGGCCGGGCAGCAGGTAGATGAGGCCGACGTGCGGATTGGCCAGGATGTTGCAAAACCCGTCCGCGCGGCGGTTCCCGCGCCGCTCCGGGATCGCGATCGTGGTGTCGTCGAGGACGACGGTGAACCCGGCCGGGTCGCCCTTGGGCGACACGTCGCAGGTGCCGTCGGCGGCCGACGTCGCGACCAGGCAGAACCGGGACGCGGCCAGCCACTGCCGGTCCAGCTCGTGCAGCCGCGGCCGGGCCTTGTTCGCGGCCCGCAGCAGCGGCTCGCCGAGCAGCTCCCGCAGCTCGGCCTCGGTGGTGATCCGTGCCCCGTCCATGTACCCCTCCCAGCGTCACGGCCAGCGGCCCCGACGGTAGCAGGGCACTATCGGTG
>DASXRB010000271.1:0-2823 GCA_036506875.1 Kribbellaceae bacterium
CGCCTCAGCTGAGAAGACGCTGCACGCCAACCCCGGCAAGCACGCGGAGATCCCGGTGTTCGAGCTGGACAGCGCGCTGCGGTTCTTCACCCGGCACCTGGGCTGACCAGTGCCTCGTCACGGCGTCGCTGTGACGGTGAAGACGGTGCGGTGAGACTCGCCCGGCGCCAGCGCGGCAAGATCGGTACCGGTCGCGAAGGCGTTGGGCGGGCACGTCATCGGCTCGACGGCCAGGCCGCACCGGTCGAGCGGTTCGGCGCTGAACAGCTGCACCCACCGGGTGTCCGACGACAGCGCGGCGCTCAGGCCGGTCTCCGGATCCGTGAGCCGCACCGTCCACCCGGCACCGAGGTCGGTGAACGCGTGGTTGATCCCGAGCGCGCCGACGGGTCGCGGCGCGCTGAAGTCGTACTCAGTGCCGGCCACCGGCACGAGCTCGCGGGGGAGCAGCCGCTCGGGATCGACCTCCAGCCGCCGCCGGGCGGTGAAGGACAGCTCGCACTCGTCCAGCCGCCGGCCGACGGTGAGATACGGGTGCGCCCCGAACCCGTACGGCGCCACAGAGCCGCCCACGTTCACCGCGGTCACCTCCACCCGCAACCCGCCGGCCGACAGCTCGTAGCGTGCCGCCAGGTCGAGCTGGTGCGGGTACCCGGGCTGGCCGTGCAGACGGTGCGCCACCACGACGGCCGCGTCGGACGACTCGACGACGTGCCACAGCGCCCACCGGGTCAGCCCGTGGCTCGCGTTGTGCAGCGCCGGCTCGGTCAGCGGCAACTGCCGTTCCGCACCCTCGAAGGTGTACCGCCCGTCCGCGATCCGGTTCGGCCACGGGATCAGCAGCTGCCCGATCCCGGCATGGCACATCTCGTCCTCGCCGTACCCGAGCAGCACCTCGCGGCCGTCGTACACCAACCGGCGCAACCCACCGCCGACGCCGGCCACGACCGCCTCGTACCCACCGCCGCGGATGGTCCACGACGTGCCCGAGGGCGACACAGCTGAGCTCATGCCGCCCATCCCATCACGGTCAGGACGCCAGCCCGCGCACCGCCTCCTGGCCCGGACGGACCTTCACCACGACCTCGCGCTCCGGGTCGTGCGGAACCTGCGGCGCACCGTCCACCACCACGTCCGCGCGCTCCCGGCTGCGCTCAGCCGCGAAGTGCTCGCGCTCCCAGCGCATCCAATCCAGCCACCGGTCCCGCAGCGCCTCGCCATCGCGCTCGATCCCGCGCTCCAGCCGGATCGTGTTCGTCGTCTCCACCCACACCCGCAGCGACGACCACGGCTCCACGCCCCGGTCGCACGCCGTCACGCCCTCCACGATCAGCAGATCCAGATCAGCCGGTACGACGTGCAGCTCGGCATAGGCGCCGGCATGCCAGTCGTAGCGCCGGTACCGCCCCTCCAGCCCGGCGGCGATCCGGGCCAGCACGTGGTCGCGCAGCAGCGAGACCCCGCGCTCGGCGCCGTCCCAGCCCTCGTACAGGTCGTCCATGCGCAGCACCCGCACCGACAGCCCGCGGGCCTCCGCCTCGCCGGCGATCCGGCGCGCGAGAGTGCTCTTCCCGGACCCGGCCGGCCCGTCGACGCAGATCAGCCGGGTAGCCCCGAGCCGCGGACTGCCGGCGGTCACGCGGTCCAGCAGCGTGCCGAGTCGCAGCAGCTCAGTTGATTCCATGGCGCTTCAGGATGTCCTCGATCTCGGCGAACTCGTTGTCCTCGGCCTTCGCGGCGGCCTTGTTCGCGGCCTTCTGGGTACGGCTCACCGTCGCCGGCGGCGCACCGGTCGCGGTCAGCTCACCGGCGGTCCCGCTCACGGCCTTCGGCTGTTTCGCCTTCGTCTGCCCGGCCTTCGTCTCGCGGCGGCCACGCAGCACCCCGGACAGCACGAACAGCACCACCGACACGCCGAACAGTGCCACCCCGGCCCACACGGTCGGCGAGAACACCAGGTGCAGGACCCAGTGGCTGGCCGCCCGCACGACCTCCCAGAGCAGTTCCAGCAGCCCGGTCAGGTAGAGCGACACCGGCAGCAGCGACCAGGCGATACCGCGGATACCGGCCGCAGCGCCGCGCCGCTTGAACGCGGCCCAGGAGGCGATCAGCCCCAGCAGCGTCAGCCCGGCGCAGAACGGGAGCAGCGACAGATCGGAGAAGTCAGGCACACCCCCAGGCTGGCACACCTGCGCCACGAACCAAGCGGGGACAGCCCTGGTACCACCCTGAACGACCCGCCAGGGGCCGCGACCGCGAGAATGTGCGGGTGAACCAGCGCCGGATCGCCTTCTCCGAGTTCCAGAACGACGACGGCAGCGCCGACCCGCGGCTGGCCGAGGCGATCACCTCCGGCGACCACGGCCGGATCCTCGCCGCGCTGGCCGGCGCGCGCCTGCTGGTGCCGGTCGTCGCACTGCTCGGCGAGGTCGAGTACGACGAGCACGGCCTGGCCCGGGACAAGTCCGCCGACATGGCCGTCGTACTGGTCGCGGGACGCGACGGGCGCCGGGCACTGCTGGCGTTCACCTCGACGGCGTCGCTGGCCGCCTGGCAGGCCGATGCGCGGCCGATGCCCGCGACCACCGCGCTGGCGGCCACCGCCGCGATGCAGGAGGGCGCGGCCGCGATCGTGGTCGACATCGCCGGCCCGCGCACGGTGGTGGTCGAGACCGACGACGTACGACGCCTCGCCGCTGGCCAGCAGGTGGTCCGGCTGGAGGACGGCGGCTATGCCTGGGTTGAAGCCGGCTCGGGTGCTAAAGCGATTTAGGTCGTGATCCGTGGGGGAGCGGTGCTCTCCCGGACGGTGAGCACCGGGGT
>DASXRB010000272.1:0-2716 GCA_036506875.1 Kribbellaceae bacterium
ACTCGAGGCGGCGCCGGCGCGAGGCGAGCGAGTCGACCAGCGCGCTCTTGAGGTAGCCCGACTCGACCGCCGCGATCGCCCCGCCGAGCTCCAGCACCTTGTCCAGCTCGGCCCGGGCACCGTCGGCGATGGACGACACCAGCGCCTCCGCGACCTCGGCCTCGGAGCGCTGGGCGCGCCACACCTGCAGGGACGCGACGGCCGCGGACTCCGCGGCCGGGTCGACGGTCTGGATCGCCGCGTCCAGGTCGGACGTCAGCGGTGACGGCTCGGTGTTCGTGTAGGCGTTCACGCCGACCACGACCTGCTCGCCGGTCTCGATCCGCCGCCGGCGCTCGGCGTGCGACGCGACCAGCGCCTGCTTGAGGTAACCGGACTCGACCGCCGCGACCGCGCCGCCCATCGCCTGCACCCGGTCGATCTCGGCCCGCGCGCCGTCGACCAGCTCGGACACCTTCGCTTCGATCACGTGCGACCCGTCGAAGATGTCGTCGTACTCCAGCAGGTCGGACTCGTAGGCGAGCACCTGCTGCATCCGCAGCGACCACTGCTGGTCCCACGGCCGGGGAAGCCCGAGCGCCTCGTTCCAGGCCGGCAGCTGCACCGCCCGCGCCCGCGCGTTCTTCGACAGCGTCACGCCGAGCATCTCCAGCACGATCCGCTGCACGTTGTTCTCCGGCTGCGCCTCGGTCAACCCGAGCGAGTTCACCTGCACGCCGTACCGCAGCCGGCGCGCCCTGGGGTCGGTCACGCCGTAGCGGTCCAGCGTGATCTCGTCCCACAGCTTCACGAAGGCCCGCATCTTGCAGGTCTCCTCGATGAACCGTACGCCGGCGTTGACGAAGAACGAGATCCGCTGTACGACGTCGGCGAACCTGTCCGCCGGCACCTGGCCACCGTCCCGCACCCGGTCCAGCACCGCGATCGCGGTCGACAGCGCGAACGCCAGCTCCTGCACCGGCGTGGCGCCGGCCTCCTGCAGGTGGTAGCTGCAGATGTTGATCGGGTTCCACTTCGGGATCTCCGCGACCGTGTACGCGATCAGGTCGGTGCTCAGCCGCAGCGACGCGTCCGGCGGGAACGCGTACGTCCCGCGCGACAGGTACTCCTTGACGATGTCGTTCTGCGTCGTACCGGTCAGCGCGTGCGGCGCCTCCGCGCGGCTCCTGCCCTCCGCCTCGGCCTCCTCCTCCGCGACGACCTGGTAGAGCGCGAGCAGCCACATGGCGGTGGCGTTGATCGTCATCGAGGTGTTCATCTCGGCCAGCGGGATCTGGTCGAACAGCGCCCGCATGTCACCGAGGTGCTGGATCGGCACGCCGACCTTGCCGACCTCACCGCGCGCCAGCGGGTGGTCGGCGTCGTACCCGGTCTGCGTCGGCAGGTCGAAGGCGACGGACAGGCCGGTCTGGCCCTTGGCCAGGTTGCGCCGGAACAGCGCGTTCGACTCGGCCGCCGAGGAGTGCCCGGCGTACGTCCGCATCACCCAGGGGCGATCCTTCTTCTGCTCTCCCATAAACCCGAGAGTAGGACCGTGTGCGCTTGTGAGTCCGCCTCTCGTGACCGGTGTCACCAGCGGTCTAGATCACAGCCGAGGATCAGATCGGCATCGGCATCACGCGCTCCACGTGCAGGACGCGGGACAGCCGGGTGACCGCGAGGATGCGGACCACCGGCGGCAGCGGGTGCCGCAGCACCAGGTTGCGGCCGAGCCGGTCGACCCGCCGGTGCGCCGCGACCAGCAGGCCGAGGCCGGTCGCGTCCACGACGTCCACGGCGGCCAGGTCGACGACCACGTCGCCGACGGTCGCGTCGATCAGGTCGTTGAGCTTCTCCCGTACGTCCCCGACGCTGCGCACGTCGAGGTGACCGCGTAGCCGGACGACGTTCTCGCCGACGCTCGTGCTGCCCTGCTGCGTCGTCACTTCCATCGTGAAGCTCCTCTGTGTCGGCCTCGTCAGTGTCGTCCTCATCCGGCGCTGCCGTGCAGGGGTTCAGCGGCGCCGCCGGCCGTAGCCGGGATGACTGTTGCCCGTTAAGACTGCGGGGTGGCTCGTCAGGTTGGTATGAAGAGCCGGTCAATTTCTCGGTATCGGTGGCGGGGGTGCCCGGGGCGTGATTGCCGTCCACCGTAGGGGCACGGCGCAAGGTTCGCACCGGGTCGCCCGGCGTGTCGCCTGGAATCGGGTCAGACTTGAGGGGTGCGGATCGCGCTCACCTCGGCCGAGTACTTCCTCGGGCCCATCCTCGTGCTCGGGCTGGTCGGCCTGCTGGTGCTGTTGCTGCGCTGGGCCTTCTCCCGCGGCGATTCCCTGGTACGACGGACCGCGCGCCCGCCCGCCGACCCGGGCATGTTCGGCCTGCTCACCGACGTACAGACCCTGCCGTCGTACGCGGATGCTCGCAAGGCGGTCGAAGCACTCACCCGCGCGCGCATCAAGGCCACCGCGGGGCGCACCACCAAGGGCTGGACCGTCTACGTCTGGCCCGCCGACGTCGACGCCGCCCGCGACGTCCTCCGCCCGACCCAGCCCTAGCGGGCGGCCGCGCTGCGGTGAGACTTGGCGGGTGGGGCAGGATGGGCGGCGCCATGACGCTGACCGAGCACCTCCCCGCCGAGTCCGATCCGGACGCGCTGTACGACGCGTTCGCGACCTGGGTCGGTGGTCAGGGCATCACGCTGTACCCGGCGCAGGAGGAGGCGCTGATCGAGGTG
>DASXRB010000273.1:0-4719 GCA_036506875.1 Kribbellaceae bacterium
CACGGGTACGGCGAGCAGCGTGAACCCCGCCTCGCACACCAACGCCACCACGGCCCAGGCGACCCCGGTCGCGTCGGTCCGGCCGGTGCCCTCGACCAGGATGCTGCCCGCGGTGACGATCACGGCCGCGACCAGGGTCCGGCCGTGCGGCGTACGACGCTCCAGCAGTGGACCGAACACGCCGATCAGCACCGGTACGCAGGCGACGGCCACGGCGATCACCGCCGGCTCTGCATGGGCGACGCCGCGGACGATGGCGATGTTGAAGACCACAAGGCCCGTCGCCGCGATCCCCGCCAGCCAGAGCCACTCGGTCCCGCGCGGACGCACCAGCCGGACCCGGGCCAGCCGGGCGAGGGCGAGCAGCAGCAGTGCCGCGGCGGCGTATCGGACCGTCTGCGCTGTGAGCAGCGGCGCATCGACGAGGGTGCGGGAGACGCCGACGCTGCCGCCGACCAGGGACATCGCGCCGATCCCGGAGGCGACGCTGCGGAGCGAGGTTGGGGTGGTGTTCACAGGCTCGACTCTGACGACACAATGGTCCGATGGACAGGTCCAAACCGAGCCCGGATATCTGGTCCATAACGGGCACCGACTTCCTCCAGCTGTCGATCCGCGACGCGCCCGCCGGCGGCCTGGCGAGCTGGCTCACCGAGCAGCTGCGGCTGGCCATCTCGGACGGCCGGCTGCCGGTCGGCAGCCGGCTGCCGGCGACCCGGGTGCTGGCCGCGGAGCTGCGGGTGTCGCGCGGCGTGGTCACCGAGGCATACCAGCGGCTCAGCGAGGACGGCCAGATCGCCGGCCGCGGACGCGGCGGGACCGTCGTACTTGCCGCGCCGGTCGCGGTGCCACCGGCACCCGCCCGCCCGCCGAGCAGGGCGCCGCGGCGGGTGTTCGACGGCGCGCCCGATCCGGAGGTGTTCGAGCAGCTGCGGACCACGGCGGCGCGGATCGATCTGACGCCCGGCCTACCCGATCTTGCCGCGTTCCCGCGCACCGCCTGGCTGCGTGCGGAGCGGACCGTGCTGCAGCAGCTGTCACCCGCGGACTTCGGGTACGGCGAGCCGCGCGGCGCCCCGGCCTTCCGCCGCGCGGTCGCGAACTGGCTCGCGCGCAACCGCGGCATCCGCGTCGACCCGGGCGAGGTGATCGTCGTCGCCGGCGTCGCGCAGGCCCTCGCGCTGCTCGCGCAGGTGCTGCGCCGGGATGGGATCGACGAGATCGCGGTCGAGGACCCTGGGTCGTTCGGCACCCGGCAGCAGCTGCAGAGCTGGGGGATCCGCACCCCGCCGGTCGCCGTCGACGGGCGCGGCGCGCGGCTCTCCCGGCTCGACGGTGTCCGGGCCGTGCTGCTGACGCCGGCGCACCAGTTCCCGACCGGCGTCGTGCTGGACGGCGAGCGGCGCCGCGAGCTGATCGACTGGGCGGAGCGCGGCGGGCTGGTGATCGAGGACGACTACGACGCCGAGCACCGCTACGACCGGCCGCCGGTGCCCGCGCTGCGGTCGATGCTCGCCGACCGGGTCTGCTACGCCGGCAGCGTGTCGAAGCTACTCGCGCCGGCGCTGCGGACGGGCTGGCTGCTGGTCCCGGAGCGATACCACGACGACGTGGTCGCGGCGAAGCGCGACACCGACCTCGGCAACGCCGTGCTGACGCAGCTGGTGCTGGCCGAGTTGATGGAGTCCGGCGATCTCGAGCGCCAGCTCCGCCTGCTCCGCCGCCGGCACCGCCGCCGCCGCGACGCCATGATCGACGCGATCCGGAACCACCTCCCGAAGGCCGAGGTGCACGGCGCTGCGGCCGGCGTGCACCTGATGATCACCCTCGGCGCCGACATGCCCGATGTCCAGCTCGCCGCGGCGGCGCTCGACGGCGGCGTCAAGGTGCAGCCCCTGTCCTGGCACCGCCAGCACCCCGGCCCGCCCGGTCTCGTCCTCGGCTACGCCGCCGCCCCGCCGGCCGACATCGCCGACGGCATCGCCGTCATCGGCGAGGCCCTGCACCGGTGAAGCGGGTGGGCCAGGTCGAGCGACGTTGCGGTGCGGCAACGCGGGGCACGGATCGGATGGCATCGCGGGACAGGACGGAGTCCTCATGGGCGTGCCCGGCCCGCGGCGGCGACGACACCGACCACCGCCCGACGCTTCCACCGGCGTCACCGACGCCGGGGCGGACCCGGACCCCGAGGCCGCCCCCCAAACCGAGGGGCAAGCCGACGACGCCGGTGAGGTCCGATGCGTACCGGGTGGAGGGGAGGCTAGCCGAGCTCGGCTACCCGACCGGCACGGTCGACGGTGTCGTCACCAGGCGGACCAGATCAAACGTTGGTCGTGAGTTCGCCTGGGCGGTCTCGGTGCGTCAGGAGGCGCGGTGCACACCGCGCGTGCGCGCGGTTGCCGAAGGCAACCAGACTGGCAATCAATTTGGCAATATACGGGAGTCGTAACCAGGCTCAGATGCCATCCAAGACAGCGGTTCGGACACCCTGGCACGCCGGACACAGGGGAGTCCGGACGAGCCCTCAGACTTTTAATCCGCGGGTTGTGGGTTCGAGTCCCACGGGGCCTACTGAGCATCGGCGTCCGCTCCTGCCGCGTGGCGCGGAGGACTGCCCGCCTCGTTGACACCTCCGCCGACGAACGGCGGCAACGGTGCCGGTCAGAGCGGCCAGTGCACCGGACCGGCTGATGCGAGGCCGGCGTCCTGTCAGAGCCCGTGAGGTCTGCGAACCTGACAGAAGGCCCGGGAGCGTGGGATTCCGGGCCTTCGTCGCCGCCGAGGTAGACCACGCCCGGCTGGACGCTGGCGGTCGACATCCCGGTCGGCCCGGGCCTCGACGCGCCGTGCCGCGGGCTGGACTCGCTGGTGCTGTCCGCCGGCGGCCGGGTCTACCTCGCCAAGGACTCCCGCCTCGACGCGGCCGCCCTGCGGTGGATGTATCCCCGCCTCGACGACTTTCCTCACCGTCCGGCGCGATGTCGACCCCACCGGTCTGTTCCGCTCCGACATCTCCCGCCGGCTGGACCTGTAGGGCAACTTCGGGCCCGTACTGCGCATCGTGGTAGGTGAGCGGCCATCCGGCCTGCTGCTAGGGGGAGGTCCTCGCCATGCGCCACCGTGCCATCCTGCTCGCCCTGTCGCTCGGAGCGACGCTGCTCGCCGGACCACCGGCCGCGCACGCCGCCGATGCCTGCCCCGATCCCGACGACCACATCCACCCGGGCTGGCTCTTCCCGCACGGGAACCCGCCGAACGGGCGCGACGGCGACCCGTTCGCGATGTCCCCCGGCAACACCACGCTCGGCCTCGCCGACGGCGCCCTCTGGTGCCGGGGGGTGAGTGTCACGGTAGAACGCCCGGACGGCTCGGGGAGCCACCAAGCCCTCCTCGACCAGTACATCGACGGCGCCGGCGTCAACCCCACGCAGTACGGCTACGACACCTTCAACTATGCGACCGGGACCGGCCCGTGGCGGATCACCGAGGCGACCTACGGCGGCGTCACCGTGGACCTGACCACGCCGGCCGAGTTCCGGATGACCCGGGGGTCGGTGCTCACGCTCGCGGCCACTCCCGGCGCGCTTCCGAGCGGTCCACGGGTGTCCGGCACGGTCAAGTACTGGACCTACCAGGGTGTGCAGGCGCCGTCGCCGGGCCGCACCGTGTGGATCCGCAAGCCGGACACGCTCACCTACCCGTACCAGCGCGGGCCGATCATCGCGACCACCACGACCGACTCGGCCGGGCGGTACGCGGTGACGCTGCCGATTCACACGAACCAGGACGTGGTGGCCGACGTGCCGGGCACGACCACACTCGGCTTCACGTTCTACGGTCCGGTCCGGGCGACGGTGTACCAGCCCACGTTCCTCACCGGCCGGGCCGCGCCGACCACGGCCACGGTGATCCATCCGGGCACGCGGATGTCGACGTACGGGTATCTGAGCGTCGTCTACACCACCGGGAAGACCGGTCCGTTCGCGAACCAGCGGGTGCTCGTCCAGACCCGGCCGCGGTCGAACCCGTCGGCGCCGTACAGCACGGTCGGGAGCGACGTCACCAGCTCGACCGGCTACTACTACACGAACTGGAACGCCTCCGTGGACGTCGATGTCCGGGTCGCGTTCATCACGCCGTACCAGTCGATCGCGTCGTCGTACCGCTGGCTCCGCGTCGTCGACGTCACCTGAGCCGAACAGGACCGATCATGAACCGATACCGTGCCACCGCGGCCGTCACCGGACTGCTCATGCTGACCGCCGGCCTGGCGGCACCGGCTCTTGCCGCCGACGACCCGTGCCTCGACCCAGCCGCGCTGCAGGCCCAGCGCGACCTCTCCCCGTCCTACGCGATCGTGGTACCGGCGATGCCGTACGTGATGCCGCGTCCCATCGACCGGCACAGCTGGCCGGTGGCCACGTACGACCTCGTGACACAGGGCACGGTCGCGCTCCACGTCGGCGACGGGGGCTGCACCGGTGTGACCGTCACCGTCCGGACACCAACCGGGGCCGAGCGCCGGATCGGGCTGACCATGTACTTGTCCGACCAGGGCATGCAACAACACTACGGTTACCTGATGGCCCGGGTCGGGGACGGCGGGCAGTGGCACTTCACCGCGATGCAGCGCGGTACGACGACGCTGACGCTGTCACCGCCGAAGCCGTTCCAGGTCTGGATGCAGTCGGTGGTGCTGCTGGACCATATCGCCACCGT
>DASXRB010000274.1:0-3176 GCA_036506875.1 Kribbellaceae bacterium
TGGACGGGAGCAACGACCCGGCGATGAAGAACGCCGAGGTGCTCACCGCGATCTCCGACCAGGCGTTCCAGACCGAGCTGGGCCAGTTCAACATCGAGATCAACGTGCCGCCGGCCGAGATCAGCGCCGACGGCCTGGACCGCACCGAGGCCGGCGTCCGCACCAGCCTCAACGCGGCCGAGGAGAAGGCGGGCCGGACCGGCTCACACATGATGATCGTGGGGATCCTGCCGACCCTGTTCCTCGAGCACGTGTCGCTGGCCGCGCTGAGCGGGAACCCGCGCTACGCGTTGCTCAACGACCAGGTGTTCGCCGCCCGCGGCGAGGACCTCTACATCGCGATCGACGGCGTGGAGCGGCTCGCGGTCACCGCGGACACGATCGTGCCGGAGGCCGCCTGCACCTCGACCCAGTTCCACATCCAGGTCAGCCCGGAGTCGTTCTCGCACTACTGGAACGCCGCGCAGGCGATCGCTGGCGTCCAGCTCGCGGTCGGCGCGAACTCGCCGTTCCTGTTCGGCAAGGAACTGATGCGCGAGACCCGGATCCCGCTGTTCGAGCAGACCGCCGACACCCGCACGCACGAGCTGAAGGCCCAGGGCGTACGGCCGCGGGTCTGGTT
Organism: Kribbellaceae bacterium; assembly: GCA_036506875.1. Taxonomy (GTDB): domain Bacteria; phylum Actinomycetota; class Actinomycetes; order Propionibacteriales; family Kribbellaceae; genus DASRHY01. Next base: position 623 of record DASXRB010000274.1, read on the forward strand.
CGGGGAGCGCTGGGTGACGTCGATCTTCGACCTGTTCGAGGAGAACGCGCGCTACTACCCGGCGCTGCTCCCGGTAGTCTCCGACGAGGACGCGATCGCCGTCCTCGAGCGCGGCGACACTCCGCAGCTGTCCGAGCTGCGGCTCCACAACGGCACCATCTACCGCTGGAACAGACCCGTGTACGACGTGGTGCGCGACCGCCCGCACCTGCGGGTCGAGAACCGCGTGCTGCCGGCCGGGCCGACCGTCGTCGACACGGTCGCGAACGGGGCGTTCTACTTCGGCCTCGTCCGCGCGCTGGCCACCGACGAGCGGCCGATCTGGTCGCAGATGTCGTTCAGCGCGGCCGAGGAGAACTTCCACGCCGGCGCCCGGCACGGTATCGACGCCGAGGTGTTCTGGCCGGGTGTCGGCACCGTGCAGGCGACCGAGCTGGTGCTGCGCAGGCTGCTGCCGATCGCGTCCCGCGGGCTCGACGACTGGGGCGTCGCGCCGCAGACCCGGGACCGGCTGCTGGGCATCATCGAGCAGCGCTGCCTGCAGCACCGCAACGGCGCCCAGTGGCAGGCCGACGTGTTCCACCAGCTCTACACGAAGGGCTCGCTCGGGCGCCGGCAGGCGCTGCGCGAGCTGGTCGGCCGCTACCGCGCCCACATGCACGAGAACATCCCCGTACACGACTGGCCCGTGGACTGAGTCAGCGGCCGACCGTCATTCGGCGGCACCGCCGACGAGCTCCGCCAGGACACCGGCGAGGAAGATCACGCCCGTCACCGTGCCGTCGGCCACCACCTGCGCGAGATGCGCGCCGGTGCGCTGCATGACGGCGAGAACCTCCTCGACCTCGGCGTCCGCGGCCACGCTCGGCAGCCGCCGGATCCGGGACCGCGGGATCGGCTGCTCGTAGTCCGGTTCGGCGGCGTGCAGGGTGTCCTTCAGGTGCAGGTACCCCGCGAGCGTGCCGGCCTCGTCCCGCACCGGGTAGCGGGAGAAGCCGTGCGTCGCCACCATCAGCTCGACGTCGGCGGGGGTCGCACCCGGCCGCAGCGTCACGAGCCGGCCGAGCGGGACGGCGACGTCGCCGGCGACCCGGTCGCTGAACTCCAGCGCATCCTCGATCCGGTTGTGCTGGCGCTCCTCGATCAGACCCTCGCGACGGCTCTCCGCGACGATGAGCTGGACCTCCTCGGCGGTGAAGGTGGAGGGGATCTCGTCCTTCGGCTGCACCCCGAGCAGCCGTACCGCCGCCTTGGCCGCGCCCTCCATCAGCCGGATCACCGGCCGCAGCATCCGGGTGATGAACAGCAGTGGCGGCGCCAGCGCCAGCGCGGCCCGGTCGGGACCCGCGATGGCCAGGTTCTTCGGCACCATCTCGCCGACCACCACGTGCAGGTACGCGACCACCAGCAGCGCCAGCGCCAGCGCGACCGCGTCGCTCACCGCGTCCGGCAGCCCGGCCGCGTGCAACGGACCGTGCAGCATCTCGTGCAGCGCCGTCTCGGCGGCCGCGCCGAGCCCGACCGAGCAGACGGTGATACCGAGCTGCGCGCAGGCGAGCAGCGAGGCGACCTGCTCCAGCGCCTGCAGCGACACCTGGGCCCGGCGGCTGCCGGCGGCGGCCATCGGCTCGAGCTGCGAGCGCCGCGCGGCCATCACCGCGAACTCGGCCCCGACGAAGAAGGCGTTGCCGAGCAGCAGAACCAGCGACAACCACAGGGCGGCGGCGTGGCTCACCCGTCCTCACCGCCGGTCTCCGGCCGGAAGCTGAGCCGCTCGACCCGGCGGCCCTCCATCCGGTCCACCCGGATCGTCCAGCCCGGCACCGAGATGGTGTCGCCGGCTGCCGGCACCCGGCCGAGCACGGCCATGGTGTAGCCGCCGACGGTCTCGTACGCCGGCCCGTCCGGTACCGGCGCCCCGACCCGCTCGCGGACCTCGTCGGGCCGCCACAGGCCCGGGACGGTCCAGGACCCGTCGGAGTCCCGGAGGCCGGCCACCTGCGCGAGGTCGTGCTCGTCGCTGACCTCGCCGACGACCTCCTCGATCACATCCTCGAGCGTGACGACGCCGGACGTGCCGCCGTACTCGTCGACGACGACGGCCAGCTGGAGGTCCGCGCCGCGCAGCAGCAACAGCAGCGGGTCCAGCCGGATCGTCTCCGGGACCAGGATCGGCTCACCCATCAACGCCGTCACCGGCGTCTCCGCGCGCTGGTGGTGCGGCACCGCGAACGCTCGCTTGACGTGCACGACACCGCGCACGTCGTCCCAGTCCGTGCCGGTCACGGGGAACCGGGAGTGCCCGGTGAGCCGCGCGTTCGTCAGCACGTCGGCGGCGCTCGCGTCGATGCTGACGGCGGTCGAGCGGACCCGCGGGTTCATCACGTCCGCCGCAGTCCGCTCGCCGAAGTCGAGCAGTCGCGTGAGGTGCTGCGCCGTCCGCGTCCTGAGGGTCCCGGCCTCGGCCGAGCGACGCACGAGCGAGGCCAGCTCCTGCGGCGTGCGGGCGCCGGACAGCTCCTCCTGCGGAGTGACGCCGAAGGCCCGCAGGACC
>DASXRB010000275.1:0-2015 GCA_036506875.1 Kribbellaceae bacterium
CGGAGCCAACGTCACGGTGCCGCTCTCGCTGCGCGAAGACGGAGCGCGCACGGCTTTCAGCGGGCGGGTCCCGCTGGCCGGCCTGGCGGCCGCGGCCAACCCGGACGACCCCTACCTGCAGCACACCGTGTGGATCATGCGGCTGCGGTCCGGCGACAGTTCGCAGCTCGTGCTGATCACCGGTCTGGACGAGTCGGTGACGCACGTGCACGGCTCGCGGCTGGTCTGCCTGAGCCGGTCGCCGTCAGGATTCGTGAACGTGATCGACTCCCCGGTCCGGCCGACCGCGACCGGTGCCGCACTCGACGGTTCCTCGGGCGAGCTGGTCGTCTCCGGCCCGGCCTGGCCGGCCGCGACGACCGGCGAGTTCGAGTGGCGGCACTTCCTGGAGGACTCCGACGACTACGTCAGCGTGCCCTGCCGGACGGCCGTCGACGGCGAGACGTGGCACGCGGCGGTGGATCTGGCCGGCGTGGTCGCGGAATCCACGCAGCTGGCCGGCACGGGCCGGGCCGAGTGGACGCTGTTCACCGTCGCCCCGGACGGCGCCGCGCCGCTGCTCACCGACGCCTTCCTGGCCGGCCGGCTGCCACTGGAGCACGAGCACGACGGCCATACCGTCACCGTCCGGCCCCGAACGGGCGTGTTCCACCTCGAGGTGCGTTGACGCATCACCACAACCACTACTACGGCCAGACGCATATCCTCGCGCGGTACGAGACCCTCGACCGATGTTGGTCACCGCAGTCATGAAGACGCCGGGGTCGGTTCCGGATTCGTACACCGCTGATGATGTGGCACATCGGTAACGGTGTACGACGCGCGGGTGGCCCTACGCGTCTCACAACGAAAGGGGCGGCTGGTGCATCTCGTTAGTTGTGGGGATTGCCGGCGAAGGTCCAGAAGCGGTGGAGCAGGTACGACGCGAGCGGGACCACGATGATCAGGACGGCCTGGGCGAGCAGGACCGGTACACCGAGGACCTCGATCAGCAGCGGCATGCCCACCAGGGACACGGCCAGGCCGACCGAGTAGACGGCGTAGAACTTCCAGAACCCGCGCAGCCAGGTGGTGTCGGCGCCGAACACGAACGTGCGGTACGCCGGGTAGGCCAGCAGCGCGGTGCCGAAGTTGGCCATCGCAGTGACTCCCAGGTACGGCACGGTGCCCTGGAGCAGGTGCCATCCCAACCAGAACAGGCCGAAGTAGACGACGCTGGTGCTGCCGCCGACGAGCAGGTACCGGAACCGGTGGTCGGCGAGCACGCGCGCGGCCAGCGAGCGGGGCGTCGGACCGGCCGTCGCGGGCGGCGTCAAGGAGGTCAAGAGGGTGTGGATTCCCTTCGGGTCGGTGTCATACTCGGCACGTCCCGAGGGGTCCCCGCCCCGAGGAACCCGAACCATGACCAGGAAAGGGATTCCGTGCTCGTCTCAGTCGTCGTGCCATGCTACCGGTCCGCCGCGACCCTGCCGCGCCTGGTGGAAGGGCTGTCGGCGGTGCTGCCGGAGGCGACCACGGCGTACGAGGTGATCCTGGTGGTGGACGGCAGCCCGGACAACACCTGGGACGTCGCCAGCCAGCTGACCGCGAAGTACCCGCACACCCGGGCGATCCGGCTGGCACGCAACTACGGGCAGCACAACGCGCTGATCGCGGGCGTGCGGCAGGCGCGTTACGAGATCGTCGTGACGATGGACGACGACCTGCAGCACCCGCCGGACCAGGTCCCTGTGCTGCTCAAGGAACTGCGCGACGACATCGACCTGGTGTACGGCGTGCCGACCGAGGAGGAGCACGGCTTCCTGCGCAGCCTCGCCTCCCGCGCCGTCAAGGCCTCGATGGCGTCGGCGCTCGGCATCCACGACGCCAGGTCGATCAGCGCGTTCCGCGCGTTCCGCACCTTCCTGCGCGACGGGTTCGACGGGCTGGACGGGCCGCACGCGTCGGTCGACGTGGCGCTGTCGTGGTCGACGACGCGGATCACCGAGGTCAAGGTCCGGATGGAGGACCGGGCC
>DASXRB010000276.1:0-3310 GCA_036506875.1 Kribbellaceae bacterium
GGTGAACGACAGGCCGTCGACGGCGCGCACCTCACGCCGGGCACGACGCAGGAACCCGGCGCGTGACGAGACGGTGAAGGCGCGGGAGACGTCGTCGAGCTCGATCACTGACATGGGTCCTCCAAGGGGACGGCAGGAGCGCTATCGTCCGGTGCCATGGGTGCATGGGGTGTGGGCGTCTTCGAGAACGACGACGCCAGCGACTGGGTGTACGAGCTCGAGCAGTCGAGCGATCTGAGCGTCGTCCAGCAGGCACTCGCCGAGGCGGCCGGGACGCACGACGAGGACGGGCCGCAGGCTCTGGACGCCGCCGCGGCGCTCGCCGCCGCCGAGGTGGTCGCGACGCTGCGCGGGCGGCCGGGAGACGGCGTGCCGGACGACGTCGGCAAGTGGGTCGCCGCGCTGGGCGAGCCCGCGTCCGGTGAGCTGGTGGAGCTGGCGCGCGCGGCGGTCCGGCAGGTGCTGACGGCCTCGGAGCTGAAGGACCTGTACGACGAGGCCGGTGTCGAGAGCAGCGAGGAGTGGGAGGCCTGCGTGGACGACCTCCTCACCCGGCTGGAGTAGCGCATCGTCAGCTCCCCGTGCTCCGGTAGCGGCGCATGCCGGCGCGCCAGGCGGCCGCGGCCAGCCCGGCCATCGCGGCGGCCACGAGCGGCGACAGCAGCCCGGTCCACGACGGCAGCCCGAGCGGCGCCGGCCGGTCCAACAGGAACAGCACCGGGTAGTAGTTCACGAACGCCAGCGGTACGACGAAGGTGACGGCCCGCACCACCTCGCGCCCGAAGATCGTGAGCGGGTACTCGGTGAGCTGCTGCCCGCCGTACGTGAAGGCGTTCGCCACCTCGGCCGCGTCCCCCGCGACGAACTGGAATGCGGCGCTGATCACGAAGATCGCCCCGAAGATGACGGTCCCGGACACCAGCGTCACGGCCAGCACCGCCACCTTGACCGGCGTCCAGCCGACCGTTGCCGCCGGCAACGCCAGGGCGAGGACCAGCAGCGCCTGCAGCGGACGGCCGATCCGGCGCAGCGCGAAGTTGTCCGCCGCGCCCTGCACCAGCGCCGGCACCGGCCGGACCAGCCACACGTCCACGTCCCCGGCCCGGATCCGGGTGCCGAGCCGCTCCACCGAGCCGATGACGAGGTCCGCGATCCCCAGGCTGAACGACGTGATGCCGTAGAGCAGGCCCATCTCCCCGAGCGCGAAACCCCCGAACGTCTGCAGGTGGCTGAACATGATCAGCACCACGACGAAGTCGAACCCGGTCACCACCGCGCTGCCGGCGGCCATCAGCGCGAACGACGCCGGGTAGGCCAGCGTCGAGCGGATCCACATCCGCGCCAGCATCCAGAACTGCCCCGGCGCGCGCAACACCCTATCCACCGGACACCACGACCTTCCGGGTCGCGTACGACGTGGCAGTCAGCCCGGCGAGCAGCAGGACGACGGCCCACGCGCCCTGGAACGCGAACGCGCCCAGCACGCCGCCGGGCTGCCGACCCAGCCAGACGTCGACCGGCACCTGCAGCATCCCCGCCCACGGTGTGGCCCGGGCGACAGCGCCGAGCCGGTCCGGGAACGCCACCAGCGGCAGCAGCATCCCGGAGAAGAACAGCGTCGCCGTCATCAGCGCCATCTCGGCGCCGCGCGAGTCGTTCAGCCAGAACCCGGACAGCGCCACCAGGTAGCGCAGCGCGAAGCTGATCAGCAGCCCGAGCGCGACCGCCACCGCGAACGCGAGCCACCGCCGGGGCGACCCCGGGAACCGCAGGTCGAACGTGAGCGATCCGATGAGCAGCGGCACACAGCCGCGGATCGTGAGCTGGAACGCGGCCCGGCCGATGTCGGCCGCCAGCCACCACGCGAGCAGGTTCACCGGCCGGTACAGGTCGACCGCGATCGCGCCGGTCCGCACCCGCTCCCCCAGCTCGCCGGTGACGCCGCCGCCGAACATGCCGAGCGGCTGCATCAGGCCCTGTTGCAACCACACGAACGTGACCGCCGCCGACGCGTCGTACCCGCCGAGTCCCGGGCGCAGGTGCCACAGGGTCAGGTAGATGCCGCAGAGGATGAACCCCCACACGGTGTTGGTGAAGGCCCCCGACGCGGTCGCGACCCGGTACGTCGAGAACCGCCGGAACGACCGCAGCGCGATCGCGGCGTACACGCCCACCCGTGCCTCCTGTCCTGGTGCCCGCGCACGCGCGACAGCCCCGGATCCGTGCCGGACCAGGGGTGTCGGGTGTCGCTGTGCGGGCTGGTGTGCCGTTGTCGAAAGAGCGGAACCGAAGACGCTACGTGCCCGCGGTGCGGCGGTCAACAAGATATCCGGGGCGGGTCGCTGTTCCTGTGCGGTGTTCATTTATGGTTGCCAGCCGGTCGGTTCCGGGTCCACTCTGGTCGGGATGCGCCTTCAGGGCGCCTCATGGGTGGGAATCTGGGGGAATTCGACGTGGCTGACGAATCACGAAAACCGCGCCGTCGTATCTGGGTGCAGCACGTCGTCGTCGAGGCGGACCGGCTGCACATGCAGACGATGGCGGCCTCGCGGCGCGGCCTGGACAAGCAGCAGACGGAGATCGCCGAGGGCGTCTTCAAGCTCGTCAGCGCCGCCCGTGCCGCCGCGCTGCGGGACGACCCGCGGCCGGGCCGGTTCCAGAACTGGTGGCGCGGCATCCTGGTCGAGGCGGCGTACCTGAACCTGCACACGGCCCGCGCGCAGATCGTCGACCTGTACGACGAGAACGAGCTGCGCGCCGAGATCCCGACCGCGCTGGCACGGGCGCAGGCGACCCTGCACCGCGACGACCCGCGCCGTTCGGCGGCCGAGAAGCTGTTGCAGGCCGACGACCTGCAGGTCGACCGGGCCCGGCCGCTGCTGCGCCGGCTGATCAGCGACAGCTACGAGAAGGCGGACCTGGAGCACGCGCAGCTGCGCAGCTTCCGCAACATCCTGCTGCTGTCCGCGCTGTCGATCCTCGTCCTGATCGCCGCCACCGTCGCGGTCGTGGTCTGGCACCCGGGCTGGATGCCGCTGTGCTTCCAGACCACGGCGGGCAAGGCGTGCCCGACCAGCTCCGGCGCGAGCGTCGACCAGCGCGGCGCCGACATCATCATGATCGCGCTGCTCGGCGCGCTCGGCGGCGCGCTCACCGCGGCGCTGTCGATACGCAACCTCAAGGGCACTTCAACCCCGTACGACGTGCCGGTGGCACTCGCCATGCTGAAGGTCCCGCTGGGTGCTTTCACCGCGATTCTGGCATTGATCGCGATCCGCGGCAGTTTCGTCCCGGGATTGACGAATCTGGA
>DASXRB010000277.1:0-6131 GCA_036506875.1 Kribbellaceae bacterium
ACGAACTGGGTGGTGGGCGCGGAGCGGCTGACCGCCGAGCTGTCCCGGACCTGGTCGTCGAAGACGCGGCTGTGGAACACGTACGGGCCGACCGAGACGACGGTGATCACCACCGCCGGGCCGATGGCGGCCGACGCCGACGGCGTGCCGCCGATCGGGGCGCCGATCGGGAACGCCCGGGTGCTGGTGCTGGACAGGAACCTGCGGCCGGCGCCGACCGGGGTGACCGGTGAGGTCTACATCGGCGGGGCCGGGGTGGCGCGCGGGTACTTCGGCCGGCCGGCGCTGACCGCCGAGCGGTTCGTGCCGGACCCGCTGGCCGGTGACGGGTCGCGGCTCTACCGCTCGGGTGACCTGGCGCGGTGGCGGGCCGACGGGCAGCTGGACTTCGTCGGGCGCGCGGACGACCAGGTCAAGGTGCGCGGGTTCCGGATCGAGCCGGGCGAGATCGAGCACTTGCTCGGCTCCCACCCGGCCGTCGGCGCCGCGGTCGTCGTTGCCGACGGCAACGAGGAGGACCGGCGGCTGGTGGCCTACCTGGTGCCGGCCGGGGACGAGCCGCTGCCGCCGGTCGACCAGCTGCGCGACCACCTGCGCGGGCGGCTGCCGGAGTTCATGGTGCCGGCGCTGTTCGTCCAGCTCGCCGCGCTGCCGCTGAACCCGAACGGCAAGCTCGACCGGTCCAAGCTGCCGGCGCCGGACGACGCCCGGCTCGCGCCGGCCGCCGTCTACCAGCCGCCGCGCAACGCCACCGAGGAGCTGCTGGCCGGGATCTGGACCGAGCTGCTGAACGCGGAACGCGTCGGGGTCACCGACAACTTCTTCGAGCTCGGCGGGCACTCGCTGCTCGCGACGCAGGTGATGTCGCGGGTGCGGGCCGTCCTCGGGGTCGAGATCCCGCTGGCCACGCTGTTCGACCGGCCGACGATCGCCGGTCTCGCGGAGGCGATCAACCAGTCGCTGCTCGGTACCGAGGACGGTGCCGCGGAGATCGAGTCGTTCGACCTGTGATGCCCGCGACCACGACGTTCCCCGCCGTACGCGTCGAGACCCCGCGCCTGCTGGTGCGGGAGTACCGCCCCGCCGACGCCGCCGGTGTGACGCTCGTGATCGCGGCCCGGGAGTGGGAGGCGCTGCCGCCCGGAGCGCCTTCCACTCCCGCCGGGGTGTGGCGGTGGCTGGCCGAGGAGGTGCACTGGTTCCGCACCGGGGGCCTCGGCGTGCACCTGGCGATCACCGACCGCGCGTCCGGCGCGCACGTGGGCGCGATGAGCCTGTTCAACGCCGACTGGGCGGCCGGCACCGTCGAGATCGGGTACGGCGTCCGCCCCCACCTCCGCGGCCACGGCTACGCCCCCGAGGCCCTGGTATCCCTCACCACCTGGGCCCTCTCGTCCACCGCCGTCCGCCGCACCTACCTCAAGACCGACCCGGACAACCTGGCATCGATCCGCGTAGCCGAGAAGTCCGGCTACACCCTCGACTCAACCGTCACAGACCCACCCACCGGCAAGGACATGCTCCTCTTCACCCACGCCCCCTGACCGCGTCTTCCGTTGATCGGGCCGTTCTGACCCGGCGTGTCGTCGTTCGTCGGGCCCTTGGGGCCACCCGGGCTCGTGAGGAGCTCAGCGACAGGCGGGCCCGGGGGCGGTCCTGGGGACGCTGAACGGGATGTCGTTGCATCGCACCCGGTGTGGGGTCGTCGCACAGGGAATGCCTTGTTCAAGGAGTCGGCAGGGGGTGCACGCTCCCGGGATCCTGTTCAAACACCCGCCGGACACGGGCCTGTACGACGAGACGCCGCGGCCCCGGGTCGTCGTACACGGTCATGTCTGGTCGAACGGGCCCGACGAATGACGACACGCCGGGTCACAAGGGCCCGACGAGTGAGAAGAGGCCGGCTTGCGGGTCGCGGCGCGGGGGATGTGCTGGTCGGGCCAGAACTCGGGGATGGGGATGGGCATGCGGTGGAGGGGGACCCCGGCGTCCAGGAGGCCGTGGCGGACGGCGACGTAGCGCATCAGGCGCAGCGGGCCGGCCAGCAGGACGACGGCCAGCGGGAGCTCCAGGAGGAGGGCGCTGGCGATCGCCTCGAGGCGGTCGTGCGGCTGGCTGGTCAGGACGTCGAACCACGCGTCGCAGACCAGCAGCACGCCGGACGCGAAAGCGGTGAGGAACAGCAGCTGCCGGCGCAGCCAGCCGAACACCGCCGTCGCGCCCAGCATGGCGACGAGCAGGATGTCGAACCCGACCCAGGTGACCGCCCAGTTGTCGGCGACGTAGTGGTCCGGCAGCGCGTACGCGAGGTAGACCGTCCACGGCACCAGGACGAGCACGCTGACGATCATCAGCGCGATCCGCATCCGCCGGATCCGATGCACCGTCTCCGCGGTCGGGAAGCCTTCCGGCGGCAAGGTCAGGCGTCGTACCAGGTCGCGCCGTTCCTGCGGGGTCAGCTCGAGGATCTGCTCGTCGGTCAGTCCGATGCCGCTCACCCGTGCATGCTCACATACCGGACCAAGCCGTCAGGACCGCGTGTCGCCGGCCGCCGTCGTACCCGCGCTGTCGGCGCCCGCCACGTGGTCGCGGATCGCGTCGACGTCGTCCTTCACGGCAGGCCCGGCGTTGTTGGCCAGGTAGTCCAGCCGGGTCGCGGTGAGCGACACCGACTTGCGCACGGAGTCCATCTCCGAGCGCAGCTCGGGGAGCTGCTGGTTGACCAGGTTGTCCATCCGCTCCGCGTGCGTACGGAGCAGCTGCGCGACCTCGTTGAGGGTCGCGGAGGACTCCTTGAGATGCGCCAGGGTGGCGGCGATCTGCGCATCGGTCCATGCCATGGTGCCGTCGTCTCCTTCCGCGGACCCCTTGGCCCGCGCGATGATCTCCGGGATCTGTGCGATCTTGGCGTTGCCGGGACAGACCTTGCCGTAGGCCTTCGACCACCTCTCGCCGCCGTCCACGCGCCACGGGTCGATGCCCAGCCGGTGGTAGCCGATACCGCGTGTCTCGGGCCGCGAGTCGGTCATCCGGACCAGCGGGACGCCGTGCAGCTGGTGCGCCCAGCGCGCGATGCCGGCCAGGGTCTGGAGCTGTGCCTCGGTCCACGGTTCGGTCTCGAGGTGCGTGACCCCGCCCTGGGTCTCGATGCTGATCATGCTGGAGTTGCCCTCCAGCTGCGCGGGGGCGCGGTACGCGGTGCTGACGTACTGCTCCACCACCCCGCTCTTGCGGACGTAGAAGTGTGAGGTCGGGTTTCCGGGTTCGTTGAAGTAGCCGAACAGGCTGGCGGCCTCGCTGACCGCCACGTGGTTGCAGACTCCGCGGTACCGCGCCATCGGGGTGCGGTGGCGGGTCACCTCCTTGCGGATCGCTCCCGGGTACCAGGCCATCGGCATCCCCTCCGGTGTTCTGTCGGCGGCCGGTCAGGTTCTTCCGTTCAGAATCATTGACCGGAAACGGGTCACTGATTCCTGTGATCCCGGACACGTTCGGTAACCGGACCCGCGAGGCACCTGATGGCAGCCGCGGCGGTGATCCGGCACGCTGTGGTGTGAGGGGAGTGGGGTGGATGGCGAGGACCGGACCGCGCGGCTTCGACCCTGTGGTGGTCGGGAACCGCGAGACCGACGCGTGGGCGGCGTACTACCGGCACGAGTGGCGGGCGTTCCTGGTGGCCGCGGTCGGGATGGTGGCCGCCGGCTTCGGGATGGACAGGCGGCGCACCCTGGCCGGCGCGTGGTACGTGCTGCGGGCGAACCAGGTGTGGGCGCCGTACCCGGACAACCGGCCGGACGCGGCGCGCGACTATATGCGGCGGTTCTACGCGCTCGTCGCGGCGGACGGCGAACTGCGGCTCGACGCGGCGACCGCCGCGCGGCTCGAGGTCGAGTGGTGGCACGTGCACCGCGAGCACCAGCACGACACCGGCGTCACCGAGAGCCAGCTCACGCGGGCGCTCACCGACCTCTACAGCTACGTGTACGACGTGGAGCCGGCCGCTGTCCTCCCCGCCGCGCGGCACCGTGTCGAGGCGATGGACCTGTCCGACCGCTGGGTCGCGGCCGGCTGCAGCCGCGACGACCCGCTGCTGTCCGCCGAACGCCGCGCCCTGGTGGCGTCGTACTCCGCCCTGCGCGCTGCCGTCGAGCCGGCCGGACAGCCTTGAGGGTCGGCGGTGCGATGAGGGTAGGCTTACCTTCGTGATCGTGTGCCACTGCGAGGTCGTGAGCGACCGGGACGTCGTGCGGTCCATCGACGGCGGCGCCCGTACCGTCGCGCAGGTGTGCGGAGCCACCGGGGCCGGGCGCAACTGCGGCGGCTGCGTCTTCTCGCTGAAGCGACTGCTGTGCCAGCATGGATCGATCGTCGTCTCGGTCCAGGAGGGGACAGGTGGAGCCACGTAGTGCGCGGATCGTCGAGCTGCTCAACGACGCGCTGACGCTCGAGCTCACCGTCGTCAACGAATACTTCCTGCACGCCAGGATGCTCGAGAACTGGGGGTTCGGCCGCCTCGGCAAGGTCTTCTACGACCTGTCGATCGACGAGATGCGCGACGCCGACGAGCTGATCAAGCGGATCCTGCTCTTCGACGGCCATCCGAACCTGCAGAAGCTGGGCGCCGTCCGGGTCGGCGAGGACCCCGAGGAGATGCTGCGGCTCGGGTGCGAGGGCGAGCGCTCCGCCGTCGAGCGGTTCAACGCCGCGGCGCACGAGTGCCACGACCTCGGCGACCACGGAACCGCCGCGGTCTTCGAGGACATGGTCCGCGACGAGGAGAAGCACGTCGACTGGCTCGAGGCCCAGCTCGACGCGATCTCCCGCGTCGGTGCCGCGCAGTACCTCGCCCAGCACATCGACCCGGGTGGGCCGCCGGGCTAGCCCGCGCGCGATGTCAGAAGAGGCCGGAGTAGGCGTTGAGGGCCGGCTGGCCGCCTAGGTGGGCGTAGAGCACGGTGGAGTCCTTCCCGATCTCGCCGGACGTGACGAGGTCGATCAGGCCGGCCATCGACTTCCCCTCGTAGACGGGGTCGATGATCATGCCCTCGAGACGGCCGGACAGGCGGATCGCCTCGATCGTGGACTCGACGGGGATGCCGTAGAAGTCACCGGCCCAGTCCCCGAGCACGGTGATCTCGTCATCACGCAGATCCCGGCCGAGGTCGATGAGGTCCGCGGTATCGCGGGCGATCCGGGCGACCTGGTCGCGCGTCTTGTCGAGGGTGGCCGAGGCGTCGATGCCGAGAACCCGCCGCGGGCGGCCACCGGCGCTCTCCTCGAGGGCGGCGAAGCCCGCGATCATGCCGGCGTGGGTAGAGCCGGTGACGGTGCAGACGACGATGGTGTCGAAGAAGACGCTGAGCTGCTTCTCCTGCTCGGCGACCTCGAAGGCCCAGTTGGCGAAGCCGAGGCCGCCGAGGCGGTGTTCGGACGCGCCCGCCGGGATGCCGTAGGGCTTGCCGCCTTCCTTCTCGATCTGGCGGATGGCGTCCTCCCACGACGAGCGGATGCCGATGTCGAAACCGGACGGGTCGAGGCGCACGTCGGCGCCCATGATCCGCGACAGCAGGATGTTGCCGGCCTTGTCGTTGACGGGGTCGTCCCAGTCGACCCACTTTTCCTGGACGAGGCGGCACTTGAGCCCGAGCTTGGCGGCGACGGCGGCGACCTGGCGCGTGTGGTTGGACTGGATGCCGCCGATCGACACGAGTGTGTCGGCGCCCTGGGCGAGGGCGTCGGGAACGATGTACTCGAGCTTGCGGATCTTGTTGCCGCCGAACGCCAGGCCGCTGTTGCAGTCCTCCCGCTTGGCCCAGACCCGGGCGCCGCCCAGGTGCTTGCTGAGGCGGTCGAGCGGGTGGACGGGACTGGGTCCGAAGGTGAGCGGGTAGCGCTCGAAGTCGTGGATCGACATGTGGATCTCCTTGAGGACTGGGGTGATCCGGCCCGGGACGCGAGCAACCATCGGCGTACGACCGCACAAGTCTCGGGCGCGCGGCCTGACGTGACGCCGGTTTTCATGGTGCCTGCATTCCCGGGCGGGAGGAAGCGGCCCCGAGTCGCTCGATGGAGCAGAATCCTGCGCGTGCTGGTGCCGCTTGTCGTCCTCCTGGTCGGCGCAGCGAGTCCGA
>DASXRB010000278.1:0-3727 GCA_036506875.1 Kribbellaceae bacterium
GACCGGTTCGCGATGTAACACTCGTGTGCCCAGGCCGTGCTCGACGTTCCCAGCGCCAGCGCGGCCGTGGCGGCGGCGAGCGCCACCTTTCGTCCTCTCATGTTTCTTTCCCTCCCCTAGGCCCGGCACGAAGGCCGGGAACAGTTCCCCCGACTGCCTTCTCTCGAAGGTTGCACCAGGCATCGAAGAGGTCAACGATTTATCGACCTTCCTTGCACACAAGGGCTTGCGGCTCACGCACCGGGTTCGCGCTGACGCGCTGCGTGCTCGGCCGGCGCCGCTTCCCGCTGGTCGCCCCGCATCGCCGCGATCAGTGCGGGCAGGCTGTTCAGCAGCGCCTCGCGGTGGGCGGCGTCCAGCGTTGACACCGCCTCGACGAAGTGGTCGTGCATCGCGGTCCGCACGCGGGCGTGCGCCGCCCGGCCGGCGGACGTCAACCGGATCCGGTTGAACCGGCGGTTGGCCGGATCCCGCTCGCGCACCACGTACTCCTTGCGCTCCAGCTCGGCCACCAGCCGGCTGACCGTGCTCTTCTCCAGGCTCAGCCGGTCGGCGAGATCTTGCTGGGACAGCGCGCCGTCGATGTCCAGCTCGTGCAGCGCGAACGCCTGCGACATCGTGACCGGGGCCGCCGGCATCGCGTGGTCGGGCTGCAGCAGCCCCGCGACCCGGATCAGGTCCATCACCAGGTGGTGCAACCGGTGCGGGTCGTTCGGCTCCACGGGCCGCCTCCTCGGATAAGAGTTGTGTCATACAACTGTGCGTCGTACTGTGGATCGCGACAGTTGTTCCATACAACTCCAGGAGCGGACCATGGGCAACCGCACGCACCTCTTCGCCGGCCGGCACTCCGTCACGTTCGAAGGCCGCCACGCCCGGATGTACGACGTCCTCGCGCGCCGGCTGATCCGCGGCCTCTACCGCCGGATCGCCGAGGACGCAGCGGGCCTGGCGCCCGAGGGCGGCGCCGTGCTCGACGCCGGCACCGGCCCGGGCGTCCTGCCCGTGGAGCTCGCGACCCGGCGGCCGGACCTGCGGGTCGCCGCCATCGACATGTCCACCGACATGGCCGCCGCGGCCGCCCGGAACCTGTCCGGGTTCGGCGACCGGGCCGAGGCCCGCCAGGCCGACGTCGCCGCCCTGCCGTTCGCCGACGGCACCTTCGACCTGGTCGTCGCCTCGCTCACCGCGCACCACTGGACCGACCCCGCCGCAGCCACCGCCGAGATCGCCCGGGTGCTGCGGCCCGGCGGCCGGTTCGCAGTGTACGACGTCGCCTCCGCGCCGTACGACGCCATCGACCGGGCCGCCCGGGACCTGTTCGGCGAACCGGCGCGGCACACGCCGTTCAAGGCGGGCCGCTGGCCGGTCCCGAAGCTGTTCCGGCATGTGCTGGGCTGATCAGCCTTCTCGCATCGGCACGCGGACACCGCGCTCGGCCGCGACCCGGTCTGCCTGCTCGTAGCCCGCGTCGACGTGCCGGATGACGCCCATGCCGGGGTCGTTGGTGAGCACCCGCTCCAGCTTCTGCCGGGCCAGATCGGTGCCGTCGGCAACCGACACCTGGCCGGCGTGGATGGACCGGCCGATGCCGACGCCACCGCCGTGGTGGATCGACACCCAGGACGCCCCGCTGGCGGTGTTCACCAGCGCGTTCAGCAGCGGCCAGTCCGCGATCGCGTCCGAGCCGTCGGCCATCGCCTCGGTCTCCCGGTACGGCGAGGCCACGCTGCCGCAGTCCAGGTGGTCGCGCCCGATCACGATCGGCGCCTCCAGCTCACCAGAGGCGACCATCTCGTTGAACCGCAGCCCGGCCTTGTCCCGCTCGCCGTACCCGAGCCAGCAGATCCGCGCCGGCAGCCCCTGGAACTGCACCCGCTCACCGGCCATGGTGATCCAGCGCCGGAGCTGCTCGTTGTCCGGGAACAGCTCGAGGATCGCCCGGTCGGTCGCCGCGATGTCAGCGGGGTTGCCGGACAGCGCGGCCCAGCGGAACGGGCCCTTGCCCTCGCAGAACAGCGGCCGGATGTACGCCGGCACGAATCCGGGGACGTCGAACGCGCGCCCGAAACCGCCCTTGCGCGCCTCGTCCCGGATCGAGTTGCCGTAGTCGAACACCTCGGCGCCCGCGTCCATGAACCCGACCATCGCCTCGACGTGCCGCGCCATCGACTCCTGGGCCTTCGCGGTGAACCCGGCCGGGTCCTTCTCGCGCTCCATCGTCCAGTCCTCGAACGCCACCCCGAGCGGCAGGTACATCAGCGGGTCGTGCGCCGACGTCTGGTCCGTCACGACGTCGATCGGCGCCCCGCGACGCAGCAGATCCGGCACGATCTCGGCGGCATTGCCGAGTACGCCGATCGACACTGCCTTGCGCTGGGCGCGCGCCTCCTCGGCCAGCTTCAGCGCGTGGTCGACGGAGTCGGCGCGTACGTCGAGATAGCGGGTCTCCAGCCGTCGCTGGATCCGGGACTCGTCGCACTCCACGCAGATCGCGATGCCGTCGTTCATCGTCACCGCGAGCGGCTGCGCGCCACCCATCCCGCCGAGCCCCGCGGTCAGCGTGACCGTGCCCGCCAGCGAACCCCCGAACCGCTTGGCGGCGACGGCGGCGAAGGTCTCGTACGTGCCCTGCAGGATGCCCTGGGTGCCGATGTAGATCCACGACCCGGCCGTCATCTGGCCGTACATCGTGAGCCCCATCGCCTCCAGCCGCCGGAACTCCTCCCAGTTCGCCCAGTCGCCGACCAGGTTGGAGTTCGCGATCAGCACCCGCGGCGCCCACTCGTGCGTGCGCATCACGCCGACCGGCCGCCCGGACTGGACCAGCATGGTCTCGTCGGGCGCCAGCGTGGTCAGCGTCCGCACCATCGCGTCGAACGAGTTCCAGTCCCGCGCGGCCTTGCCGGAACCGCCGTACACGACCAGCTCGTCGGGGTGCTCGGCCACCTCCGGGTCGAGATTGTTCTGCAGCATCCGCAGAGCCGCCTCGCTCTGCCAGTTGCGCGCGGTCAGCGTCGTACCGCGCGGGGATCGGACGGGACGTGGTCCAGACATGGGTGCGGTCTCCTTGATGGTCAGTTGAGCGGGCCGGTGACGGACTCGGCGGCGGCGAGAACGGTGCCGTCGGCAACGAGTTGTACGACGTGCTCGATCTCCGGAGCGAGGAAGCGGTCCGTGCCGGGACCCGGGACGTGCTCGCGCAGCGCGCGTCGTACCGCTCCGGTCGCCGGCGACGGCTCCAGCGGGGCGCGCAGGTCCAGCGCGCGGGCGGCGGTGAGGATCTCGACCGCGAGCACGCGCTGCAGGCCGTCGATCGCGCGGCGCAGCTTGCGCGCGGCGGACCAGCCCATCGAGACGTGGTCCTCCTGCATGGCGCTGCTCGGGATCGAGTCGACACTCGCCGGCGCGGCCAGCCGCTTGAGCTCCGAGACGATCGCGGCCTGGGTGTACTGGGCGATCATGTGGCCCGAGTCGACGCCGGGATCGTCGGCCAGGAAGGCGTTCAGCCCGTGGTTGCGGGCGACGTCCAGGAACCGGTCCGTACGACGCTCGCTGATGCTCGCCACATCGGCCGTGGCGATCGCCAGGAAGTCCAGCACGTAGGCGACCGGAGCGCCGTGGAAGTTGCCGTTCGACTCGACGCGGCCGTCCTCCAGCACCACCGGGTTGTCGATCGCGGCCGCAAGCTCGCGGTCGGCCACCGTGGCGGCGTGCGCGCAGGTGT
>DASXRB010000279.1:0-10068 GCA_036506875.1 Kribbellaceae bacterium
CCAGCCACGGCAGCGCCGCGTGCGCGAGCAGCAACGGCCAGTGCCCGAGCACCAGCCGCTCGGCCACGAACGGGTTCCACACGTAGAACGTCGCCGCCGCGAGTGCCGCGAACGACCCGGCGGACGGGATCGCGCGGACCAGCCGCACCATCCCCCAGCCGGCACCGGCCGGGATCGCGAGCAGGACCAGCTTCTCCAGCACCATCCCGCCGGTCAGGTTGTCGAGCACCGCGACGACCGCGTCGGACGGGACCGCCCGCGGCAGCGCGGTGCCGAGACCGAGCACGTCGCGGCGCAACCCGAGGTCGGGCACGAACACCAGGTCGCGGCTCAGCACGAACCCGGGCGCCAATAGCGGCGCGCAGACAGCGAGCGCGCACGCCAGCGGCCAGACGGCCAGCACCAGCCGGGTCGTGCGCGACATACCGTGTCCCTTTCGTGTCCCCGCGGGGCTGTTACCGGCCCGTCGAGGCAACCTACCGTTTGCCGCACAATTGGTCGGGCGCCTTACACGATCGGACATCGATGACAGCCGACAGCAGTCCAGCACCGCATCCATCCCATGCGACGGTGTGGGGGCGGATGCGCGGCGCCACGCTGGTCGCGATCGGCATGGGCGTGATGAACGCGGCGGCGTACCTGTTCACGCTGCTCGCCGTGCACTCGCTGGAGCCCGCGGAGTTCGGCGCCCTGACCGCGATGCTCGGCCTGATCCTGATCGGCAATGTCGCGTCGCTCGGGCTGCAGGCGTCCGGCGCCCGCCGGATCGCGACCCACGAGGGACCGGAGCGCGACGTGCTCGCCGCCAGCCTGGTGCGCGCCGGGGTCTACACCGGGTCCGGCCTGGGTGCGCTCACGCTGCTGGTGAGCCCGCTGATCAGCTGGCTGCTGCACATCGACTCGGCGCTCGCCGTGGTGCTGCTCGGTCCCACCCTCGCCCTGCTCACCGTGATGGGCGCGCAGGCGGGGGTGCTGCAGGGCGGCCAGCACTGGCGCGAGCTCGCCTGGCTGTACGTCGCGTTCGGCGCGGGCCGGGTCGGCCTCGGCGGGCTGGCACTGCTCGTCCGGCCCGACCTTCCGGGCGTCATGACCGGGATCGTCGCCGGCGGCGCGGTGCCGGTGCTGGTCACCGCGTGGCTGCTGCGGCGCGGCCGGCTCAGCGCGGGGGCGCCCAGCAGCGCCGAGGTCCGGCGGGTGCTCGGCGAGACGGTGCACGGGACCCACGTGCTGCTGGCGTTCTTCGCCATCGCCAACGCGGACGTGCTGCTGGCCCGCAACGTGCTCGACGCGCACCACAGCGGCATCTACGCCGCGGGCGTCATCATCGCCAAAGCCTGCCTTTTCCTGCCGCAGTTCGTGATGGTGGTGGTGTTCCCGTCACTGGCCTCCAACCCAGGTGACACGCGGCGACTGCGGACCGCGGTCGGTGCCGTCGCCGGGCTCGGCCTGTGCGCGGTCCTCGGTGCCTGGCTGCTGCCCGACCTGGTGGTGACGGTCTTCGGCGGCTC
Organism: Kribbellaceae bacterium; assembly: GCA_036506875.1. Lineage (GTDB taxonomy): Bacteria > Actinomycetota > Actinomycetes > Propionibacteriales > Kribbellaceae > DASRHY01. Next base: position 1,509 of record DASXRB010000279.1, read on the forward strand.
CGCGTACGCCGAGATCGGGCCGATCGCCTGGTTGTTCGCGGCAACGGGTTCGTCGTACGCCGTCCTCCAGCTCGTCGTCTACGCCGCCATCGCCCAGCAGGAACACCGCGCGGCCGCCGCGATCTGGTGCGGCCTCCTGGTCCTGGCTGCCGTCGCCCTCCTCGTCATCGGCCGCGGCACCGTCACCGACACCGACGGGGTGAAGTTGCTAGCGGCAACAGCCGGCGGCTGCACGCTCCTGCTGTCCGCCGCCCTGGCCATCGGCCTCCACAAGACCGCCCCCAGCCGGCCGACCGCCCCACCCCGTAGCCGCACTCCGCCCGGCTGACCGGTCACCGACTCCGTTCATCGGGCCCTTGTGACCCGGCGTGTCGCCACTCATCGGGCCCTTCTGACCAAAGCTGCACGACGGCTGCGACGCGGGACCTACGGGCTTCCGCCATGCGCACCGGACTTTGTGGCGCCTACCGGGTCCCATCGGAAGTGCCCGGTCGCAGCTCGGTAGCCAGGACGCTTCCCGAGGGCAGTCACACGCCGGGCCACAAGGGCCCGATGAACGGAATCGCGGCTCAGTGGGCGGCTTCGTGCCAGGTGCGGCCGACGCCGACGGAGACATCGAGGGGGACGTTCATGTCGACGGCGTGACCCATGTCCTCGCGGACCCGCTTCTCCAGCGCCTCCCGCTCGCCCGGAGCGATCTCGAAGACGAGCTCGTCGTGCACCTGGAGCAGCATCCGGGACTTCAGGCCGGACTCGCGCAGCGACGCGTCGATCTTCAGCATCGCCATCTTGATGACGTCGGCCGCCGAGCCCTGGATGGGCGCGTTCAGCGCCATCCGCTCGGCCCCCTCACGGCGCTGGCGGTTGTCGCTGGTCAGGTCCGGCAGGTACCGCCGGCGGCCCAGGATCGTCGACGTGTACCCGGCTTTGCGGGCCTCGTCCACGATACTGTGCAGATAGTCGCGCACCCCGCCGAACCGCTCGAAGTACTCGTCCATCAGGCCGCGCGCCTCGTCCACGCCGATTCGCAGCTGCTGGCTCAGCCCGTACGCCGACAGCCCGTAGGCCAGGCCGTAGTTCATCGCCTTGATCTTGGCCCGCTGGGCCGGCGTGACCTCGGACGACTCGACGGAGAACACCCGGGACGCGGTGATCGAGTGGAAGTCCTCTCCGGAGTTGAACGCGTCGATCAGGCCCTCGTCGGCGGACATGTGCGCCATGATCCGCATCTCGATCTGGCTGTAGTCCGCGCTCATCAGCGACTCGAACCCCTCGCCAACGATGAACGCCTGCCGGATCCGGCGGCCCTCCTCGGTACGGATCGGGATGTTCTGCAGGTTCGGGTCGGTCGAGCTGAGCCGGCCCGTCGCCGCGATCGTCTGGTTGAACGTGGTGTGGATCCGGCCGTCCTTGCTGATCGTCTTCAGCAGGCCCTCGACGGTCTGCCGCAGCCGGCTCGCGTCGCGGTGGGCCAGCAGGTGCGCCAGGAAAGGGTGCTCGGTCTTCTCGAACAGCGACTGCAGCGACTCGGCATCGGTGGTGTACCCGGTCTTGGTGCGCTTGGTCTTCGGCATCTTCAGCTCGTCGAACAGCACCACCTGTAGCTGCTTCGGCGAGCCGAGGTTGATCTCCTTGCCGATCTCCTCGTACGCCGCCGTCGCCGCGTCCCGCACGCCGGTCGCGAACCGGTCCTCCAGCAGCTCCAGGTACGGCCGGTCGACCGCGATGCCGTCCCGCTCCATGCCCGCGATGACGTGCACCAGCGGGAGTTCCACGTCGGCCAGCAGCGTCGTACCCGCCTGCTTCTCGATCTCGGCGTCCAGGGTGTCGGCGAGGTCCGCCACCGCCCGCGCCCGCAGCATCGTCGAGTCGGCCGCGGCGCCGCCGTCGATGTCGTCGAAGCTGAGCTGGCCGGAGTCCTCCTCCTCGGTCTTCAGCTCGCGGCGCAGGTAGCGCACGGTCAGGTCGGCCAGGTCGTAGGCCCGCTGGTCCGGGCGCACCAGGTACGCGCTCAGCTGGGTGTCCGAGGTCAGGCCGCCGAGCGTCCAGCCGCGCTCCAGGAACGCCAGCAGCGGGCCGTTCGCGTCGTGCAGCGCCTTGGGCTGCTGCGGATCGGCGAGCCACGCGCCCCAGGCGGTCTCGTCCTCGGGCGTCAGCCGCTCCGCGTCGAACCAGGCCGCGGCCCCCGTCGCCGTCGCCAGCGCGACACCGGTCACCACCCCCGTGCCCCGGCCCCAGCTGCCCTGCACGGCGACGCCGGTGCGCTCGCCGCCGCTCACGTGCTCCTTCAGCCAGCCGGCCAGCTCACCCGGCGCCAGCTGCGCGCCCTTCAGGTCGAAACCGGCCTCGACGTCCTCGTCGTACGCGTCGCCGTGCTCGGCGACCAGCCGCTCGCGCAGCACCCGGAACTCCAGGCCGTCGAAGACGGTGTGCACCTTCTCCCGGTCCCACGGGTGCCGGACCAGGTCGTCGACGGTGACGTCGAGGGTGACGTCGCGGACCAGCTCGTTGATCTGCCGGTTGCGGATCACGTCGGCCAGGTGCTCGCGCAGCGCGTCACCGGCCTTGCCCTTGATCTCGTTGACCCTGTCCACGATGTCGTTCAGCGAGCCGAACTGGACCAGCCACTTCGCCGCCGTCTTCGGGCCCACGCCCGGCACGCCGGGCAGGTTGTCGCTGGACTCCCCCACCATCGCCGCGAGGTCCGGATACAGCCGCGGCGGGACGCCGTACTTCTCCTCGACCGCGGCCGGGTCCATCCGGGCGATCTCGGAGACCCCGCGCTTCGGGTACAGGATCGTGACGTCGTCGGAGACGAGCTGGAACGCGTCCCGGTCGCCGGTGCTGATCAGCACCTCGAACCCCTGCTCGGCGGCCTGGGTGGCGAGCGTGGCGATGACGTCGTCGGCCTCGTAGCCGTCCACCTCGGCGGTCGGGATCCGCAGCGCGTCGAGGATCTCCCGCACCAGCGGCAGCTGGCTCTTGAACTCGTCCGGGGTCTTGTTCCGGCCGGCCTTGTACTCCGTGTACTGCTCGGAGCGGAAGGTCTGGCGGGAGACGTCGAACGTCACGCACACATGCGTCGGCTTCTCGTCGCGCAGCATGTTGATCAGCATCGAGGTGAACCCGTACACCGCGTTCGTGGGCTGACCGGTGGTGGTGGAGAAGTTCTCCAGCGGGTGCGAGAAGAACGCCCGGTACGCCAGCGAGTGGCCGTCCAGCAGCAGCAGCCGCGGCCGCGGGCCGTCGGGCGGCGCAGGCTCGGTCAGGGTCGAGGTGTTGGTCTGATCAGCCACGCTGCAGACTCTAGTCTGCGAGGACGACAGTTCGAGCCAGGGTGAGGAGACAGGGTGAGCGAGCAGCCGAGCGTCGACGAGGCGGTCCGGGACATGATCGGCGTGTCCACGATCCACGACTCGATGGGGATCGAGATCCTCGAGGCGGCCTCACCGCAACGGATCGTCGGGCGGATGCCGGTGAAGGGCAACACCCAGCCGCTCGGGCTGCTGCACGGCGGCGCGTCCTGCGTGCTCGCCGAGAGCCTCGGCTCGGTCGGTTCCACCATGCACGGGCTCACCATGGGCAAGGTCGCTGTCGGCGTCGACATCAACGCGACCCACCACCGCGGCGCGCGCAGCGGGTTCGTGACCGGGGTCGCCACCCCGATCCACCTGGGCCGTACGACGACCTGCTACGAGATCGTGCTGACCGACGAGCAGGACCGGCGAATCTGCACGGTCCGGCTCACTTGCCAGCTGATTCCCGCGCCACCGGAACGGTGAACGGCGTCCGGGTGCCGCGCAGCAGCGCCGCCCGGCGGGCCAGCGTCGTACGACGGGTCGCCAGCGCCCCGAGCACGTTCGCGGCCTGCTCCGCGGCCAGCCGGCGTCGTACGACGTGGGTGCTGGCCAGCCGCAGCACGACGAACTGGCTGAGGCCCAGCCGGGCCAGGAACCGGTTCGCGTCACGCTCGGTGGCCGACGCCATCACGGCGAGGTGCTGGCTGTCCGTCTCGTCCGCCCAGGCCGCGGCCTCGGCGATCAGCGCCTTGCCGAGCCCGTGCCGGCGGGCGTCGTCGCGGACGTGCAGGTACTCGACCCTGACGGTGTCCTCGTCGTGCAGAGGGCTCAATGGCGTGCGGCGCAGGTATGCCATAGCGCGCACTTCGCCGTCGAGCTCACCGACCACGAGTCGTGCGGACGGCTCGGCGCCGAGCCGCTCGATCGCCACCCCGGCGGTCGCCGTGCTCGGCGCGGCAAGCAACCTCGAGTGGCCGGTCCCGAAGGACATCTCCTCCCACAACGTGACGAGCACGTCGGCGTCCTCAGACCGGGCGTCGCGCACCGCGATGGATGGCAGCACGATGGGCCTCTCCCGTGGTCGAAACCCCCGAGGAACTTGTCGGATGAGCAAGTACTCTCACCTTCGCGCAACAGTAGGGCCTCACGGGGGCTGAGCAAAGCGGTCCGCGTCGATTGACGGCTGACAGATCTGAGCCATGGCGCAGGTGTGAAACGGAGGATCCTTGTTCGTCGGTATTGGCACCGTTGTCAACGTCGCCACGGTTCTCGCGGGCTCGACACTCGGCGTGCTCGTGGGACATCGTCTCAGTCACCGGACACGCGATCTGGTCACCGACGCGCTCGGGCTGGTGACGTCCCTGATCGCGATCATGGGTGCACTGACGGTGCGCGACGCCGTGCTGTCGGACGCGGTCGGCGACAGCGCGCCGGTGCTGATCGTGCTCGGCGCGATGCTGGTCGGCGGCATCGCCGGCTCGCTGCTGCGGATCGAGGAACGGCTGGAGGGCTTCGGCGGCTGGCTGCAGCGCCGGCTCGGCGGTGACCAGCGGCTGCACGAGGGGCGGGCGCAGTTCGTGGAGGGTTTCGTGTCCGCTTCGATGGTGTTCTGCGTCGGGCCGCTGACCGTGCTCGGCGCGTTGTCCGACGGGCTGGGACGCGGAGCGGACCAGCTGTTCCTGAAGGCCACGCTGGACGGCTTCGCGGCGATCGCGTTCGCCGCCTCGCTGGGCTGGGGCGTGGCCGCGTCGGCGTTGCTGGTGCTCGTCGTCCAGGGATCGCTGACCGCGGTGGGGGCACTGTTCGGCGACGTGCTGCCCGAGGCGCACGTGACCGCGCTCGGCGCGACAGGCGGGCTGCTGCTGATCGGCGTCGCCCTGCGACTGCTCAAGATCAAGCAGGTCGCGGTCGCCGACTTCCTCCCGGCGCTGGTCGTCGCGCCGCTTCTGGTCCAGCTGCTGATCGCGTTGCGCTGAACCTGCGCGGTACGGCGGTGGACACGCCGTCCACCGCCGTACCGCGGGTGTTCAGTCCTCGCCCAGGTAGGCCTTGCGGACGTCCTCGTTGACGAGCAGCTCCCGGCCGGTGCCGGACAGCACGATCCTGCCGACCTCCAGCACGTAGCCCTTGGACGCGAGCTTGAGCGCCGCCTGGGCGTTCTGCTCGACCAGCAGGATCGTGGTGCCCTGCCGCTGCAGCTCGGTCACCGTCGACATGATCCGCTGCATCATGATCGGCGAGAGACCCATCGAGGGCTCGTCCAGCATCAGCAGCTTCGGGCGGCTCATCATCGCGCGGCCCATCGCGAGCATCTGCTGCTCGCCGCCGGAGAACGTCCCGGACGGCTGCTTGCGGCGCTCTCCGAGGATCGGGAACAAGTCGTACGCCGCCTGCAGGTCCTCGCGGACGGCTGCGCTGTCCTTGCGCGCGAACGCGCCCAGCATCAGGTTCTCCTCGACCGACAACCGCGGGAAGATCCGCCGGCCCTCCGGGGAGTGCGCCACCCCCAGCGACACGATCTGGTGCGCCGGGGTCTTGTCGATCCGCTTGCCCTGGAAGCTGATCTCGCCAGCGGCCGGCTGGATCAGCCCGGAGATCGTGCGCAGCGTCGTCGTCTTGCCGGCGCCGTTGGTGCCGATCAGCGTGACGACCTCGCCCTCGTCCACCGAGAAGCTGATCTTCTTGACGGCCTTGATCTTGCCGTAGGCGACTTCGAGGTCCTTGACCTCCAGCATGGCCGTCACGCCTGCTCCTCCTCTGACTCACCGGACGCCGGGACCCCGTCCGCCGGCGTCGTGTCCTGCGCCTCGTCCTCCCCGCCGGTGCCGATGTACGCCTCGATCACGCGCGGGTCGGACTGCACCTCGGCCGGCGTGCCCTCGACGAGCAGGGCGCCCTGAACCAGGCACAGCACCCGGTCACACAGGCCGAAGATGAACCGCATGTCGTGCTCGATGACGATCACCGAGAGCCCGGAGTCCCGGATCTTGAAGATCAGGTCGCTCGTCTGGCGCGTCTCCAGCGGGTTCATGCCCGCGGTCGGCTCGTCCAGCAGCACCAGCTTCGGGTCGGTGGCGAGCGCCCGGGCGATCTCCAGCCGCCGCTGGTCGCCGTACGGCATGTTGCGGGCGAGGTGCTCGCTCGACCTGCCGAGCCCGACGAACTCCAGCAGCTCCTGCGCGCGGGCCCTCGTCGCCGCCTCCTCGCGGCGGTACTTCGGCCCGCGAATGATCGACGTGAGCGCCATCGTGCTGGTCCGGCAGTAGCGGCCGACCATCACGTTCTCGAGCGCGGTCATGTTCGCGAACAGCCGGATGTTCTGGAAGGTACGCGCCAGCCCGGCCTTGACCACCGCCCCGGGCTTCGGGGCCAGCCGCTTGCCCTCGAAGCGCACCTGGCCGCCGGTCGGCTTGTAGAGACCGGTCAGGCAGTTGAAGAACGTCGTCTTCCCGGCTCCGTTCGGGCCGATCAGCCCGACGATCTCGCCTTCCTTGACGGTCATGCTGACCTTGTTCACGGCGAGCAGGCCACCGAACTGCATGGTGATCCCGTCGGCCTCGAGCACGACCGTGCCCGGGGGCGCGTGCTCGAACTCGACCTCCTCGGCAACGGTCACGATGCCACCTCCTCTGCCAGCCCGCTCTCGACGGCCACGGCGAGCTCCTCGTCCTCCTCATGGAACTCCAGCAACCGTCGTCTGGAGGCGACCAGGCCCTCGGGCCGGAATCGCATCATCACTACCAGCACCAGGCCGAAGATCAGCAGCCGGTACTCGGACAGGAAGCGCAGCTTCTCCGGCAGCAGCTTCAGCACGGTGGCGCCGATCAGCACCCCGGCGACGGTGCCCATACCGCCCAGCACGATGGTCGCCAGCAGGAACGCCGACTCCAGGAAGACGTACTGGTCGGGGCTGACCGACACGTCCTGGTGCGCCTTGATCGTGCCGGCCATGCCTGCCAGGAACGCGCCGACCGCGAACGCCAGCAGCTTCAGGCCGAAGGTGTTGACGCCCATCGCCTCGGCAGCCTTCTCGTCCTCGCGGATGGCTACCCAGCCCCGGCCGATCCGGCTGTTGTTCAGCCGGGTGAAGACCAGGATCACGAAAGCGATCAGGATCAGCAGCAGGAAGTAGTAGTTCGAGAACCGCCCCAGCGGGATGCCGGCCACGGTGTGCTCCTGACCGAAGTCGAACGAGCCGATCTTCAGGTCCGGGATGGCGGCGACGCCGTTCGGGCCGTTGGTGAGGTTCGGGCCGTTGGTGCCGTCGAGGTTGAACATCGTCAGCCGGAAGATCTCACCGAAGCCCAGTGTCACGATCGCCAGGTAGTCGCCGGACACCCGCAGCGTCGGCGAGCCGATGATCAGGCCGGCCGTCGCCGCGACGCAGGCACCGATCAGTACGACGACGATGAACGGCGGCTTCCAGTCGATGGTGGCGAACGCCGAGTGCGACAGCACCGCACCGACGTACGCACCGGAGCCGAGGAAGGCGACGTACCCCAGGTCGAGCAGACCGGCGAGCCCGACGACGATGTTCAGGCCCATGGCGGTGGCCGCGAAGATCAGCACCTGGGTCGCGATCGACATGTTCGCGTCGGAGCCCTGCTGGGTGAACGGGAAGAAGAACGCCACCACGAACGCCGCCAGCATCAGCACGCTGCGGTTGCGCGTGGCGATGTGTCCGAACCAGCTCATGACACCGGTCCGCAGCGCCGTGGCGACCAGACCGCCGGCGAAGACGAGGAACAGCGAGAAGCTCCAGCCGTCGTTCCGGCCCAGCGCGTACGCCGCGCCGAACAGGATCACCGCCATGGCGATCACGATCAGCAGGATCTCCGCCCAGGACGGGATCTTCGCCTCGCCGAGGTCGCGCAGTTCGGCCGGCGGCGCGAGCAGCCGCGTGCCGGCGAACAGCGCCAGCGCGCCCCCGAACGAGATCCAGCCGCCGGGGTCGACGTTGATCAGGCCGTCGGACGCGAAGGCCACCGCGAGCAGGACGACCACCATGTAGGCCAGCAGCGCCGTGCCGGCGGCGGCCAGTCCACGCTCGGCGTCGATCCAGGGTCGGAGCCTGCCGCGCAACGGCCCTCGCACGATGAGCAGCAGCCCGAGCGCGATCACCGCGGTGATGATCGCGAGGATCTGCAGGCCGCCCGGGTAGAGGTATACCGACAGGTCGCCGAGGATGTCCCTGTCGAAGCTCCACGACATGAACGAGCCGGCGATGACGAGCACCGACCCCGCGACGCTGAGCGGCCAGG
>DASXRB010000280.1:0-7352 GCA_036506875.1 Kribbellaceae bacterium
GAGCATCGGGTCGTAATGCGGGCCGACCAGCGAGCCGTCGCGAACACCGGAGTCGACGCGGATGCCGGGACCCGGGGGCACCGCGAAGCGGTGCAGCAGGCCGGTCGCGGGCAGAAACCCGGCGGGCACGTCTTCGGCGTAGAGCCGAGCCTCGATCGCGTGCCCGGTGATCCGCGCGTCGAGCACCTCGGCGGGCAGCGGTTCGCCGCCGGCGATCCGCAGCTGCAGTGCGACCAGGTCCAGCCCGGTCACCAGCTCGGTGACCGGGTGCTCGACCTGCAGCCGGGTGTTGACCTCGAGAAAGAAGAATCTCCCGGTCCGGTCAAGCACGAACTCGACCGTGCCGGCTCCGACGTAACCGATCGCCTTGCCGGCCGCCACCGCCGCGGCGCCGAGCTCGGCGCGCAGCGCGTCGTCCACCGCGGGGGACGGCGCCTCCTCGACGATCTTCTGGTGGCGGCGCTGGATCGAGCACTCCCGCTCGAACAGATGCACCACGTTGCCGTGCGCGTCGCCGAGGATCTGCACCTCGACGTGGCGTGGGTCGACGAGGTAGCGCTCCAGGAAGACCGTTCCGTCGCCGAACGCCGACGCCGCTTCGCGCCGCGCTGCGTCCACCGCGTCGGCGAGCACCGCGTCGGCGAGCCCGGGCGGATTCCGCACGATTCGCATGCCACGCCCGCCGCCGCCGAACGCGGCCTTGACCAGCAGCGGGTAGCCGACCCGCGCCCCGGCGGCCGCGATGTCCAGCCCGTCGGTGATGGTCGCCCCGGGCAGCACCGGTACCCCGGCCGCCGCCATCAGCTCCTTCGCCTCGATCTTCGAGCCCATCGCCGCGATCGCCTCCGGCGGCGGCCCGACGAAGGTCAGCCCGGCATCCGCGCAGGCCCTGGCGAACCCAGCGTTCTCCGACAGGAACCCGTAGCCGGGATGCACCGCATCGGCGCCGGTGGCCAGCGCGGCGGCGATCAGCTTGTCGCCGCGAAGGTAGGTGTCGGCTGGCGCGGCACCGGGCAACCGGACCGACTCGTCGGCCAGGGCGACGTACGGGGCGTCGGCGTCCGGGTCGGAGAACACCGCAACGGTTCCGATGCCGAGATCGTGGGCGGTGCGCATGATCCGGGCGGCAATCTCGCCCCGGTTGGCGATCAGCAGCTTCTGCATCGTCATCACATCCGGAACACGCCGAAGCCGCGGCGGCCGGCGACCGTGTTGGAGTGCACCGCCGATAGGCTCATGCCGAGCACGGTGCGGGTGTCCCGCGGGTCGATCACCCCGTCGTCGTAGAGCCGGGCGGAGACGAAGAACGAGTGCGACTCGGACTCGATCTGCGCCTCGATCGCAGCGGTGCGCTCCCGGTCGGCCTCCTCGTCGTACTCGCGGCCGGCGGCGGCGGCGCTGGCCCGCCCGACGATCGACAACACCCCGGCCAGCTGTACCGCGCCCATCACGGCGAGCTTCGCGCCGGGCCAGGCGAACATCAGCCGCGGGTCGTAGGCTCGCCCGGACATCCCGTAGTTGCCGGCCCCGAACGAGCTGGCCATGTTGATCGTCAGGTGCGGGACGGTGCTGTTGGTCACCGCGTTGATCATCTTGGCGCCGTCCTTGACGATGCCGCCCTGCTCGTAGCTGGTGCCGACCATGTAGCCGGTGGTGTTCTGCAGGAACACCAGCGGGGTGTCGGTCTGGTTCGCCAGCAGGATGAACTCGGTCGCCTTCTTGGACTCCTCGCTGAACAGCACCCCGCGGTGGTTGGCCAGCACGCCGACCGGATAGCCGTGGATCCGTGCCCAGCCGGTCACCAGCGAGGTGCCGTACAGCGGCTTGTACTCGTCGAACTCCGAGCCGTCCACGACGCGGGCGAGCACCTCGCGCGGATCGAACGGCACCTTCACGTCCGCCGAGACGATGCCGAGGATCTCGTCCGGGTCGTACCGCGGCGGCGCGGGGTCCAGTGCCGGCGGTCGGCCGAGCTTGCGCCAGTTGATCCGTGCGACGATCTCCCGGCCGATCCGGATCGCGTCGCGCTCGTCGATGGCGAAGTAGTCGGACAGGCCGGAGACCCGCGAGTGCATGTCCGCCCCGCCCAGCGCCTCGTCGTCGGCGTCCTCGCCGGTGGCCATCTTGACCAACGGCGGGCCGCCGAGGAATACCTTGGCCTGCTTGTCCACCAGCACCGCGTAGTCGCACATGCCGGGCACGTACGCCCCGCCGGCCGTCGAGTTGCCGAACACCAGCGCGACCGTCGGCACGCCGGCCGCGGACAGCGCGGTGAGCTCGTGGAAGATCCGGCCGGCCGGTACGAACAGGTCGGCCTGGGTTGGCAGGTCGGCGCCACCGGACTCGACGAGGTTGACCACCGGCAGCCGGTTCAGCCGGGCGATCTCCAACGCGCGCAGCGTCTTGCGCAGCGAGTACGGGTTCATCGCGCCGCCGCGGACGGTCGGGTCGTGCGCGATGATCACACACTCCACATCGGACACGACCCCGATGCCCGTGACCTCGCTGGCTCCGACGGTGAACTCGGTGCCCCAGGCCGCCAGGGGGGACAGCTCCAGGAACGGGCTGTCGCGGTCCAGCAACAGCTCGATCCGCTCCCGGACCAGCAGCCGGCCCCGCTCGTGGTGGCGCCGGCGGTACCGCTCGCCGCCGCCGGCGGCCGCCAGCTCGAGCTGCTCCCGCAGCTGGTCGAGCACGGCGAGCTGGGCCGCCCGGTTGGTGCGATACGTCTCGCTCGAGGTGTCCAGTGTGGACGTGAGGACGGGCATGGGGCTCAGTCCCCGTAGTGCGTCGCGTAGCGTTCGCGCAGCACGTTCTTCTGGATCTTCCCGGTGGACGTCTTCGGCAGCTCATCAACGACGATCACCGACTTGGGCACCTTGTAGCCGTCCAGCCGCCGCTTCAGCGCGCCGATCAGCGCGGACTCCTCGATCCTCGCCCCTGGCTTCGGCACCACCACCGCGGTGATCGCCTCGCTCCACCGCTGGTGCGGCAGCCCGACCACCACCGCCTCCGCCACGTTCGGCGCCACGGCGTAGACCGCCTTCTCCACCTCGATCGATGCGACGTTCTCCCCGCCGGTCTTGATCACGTCCTTGAACCGGTCGGCGAACCACAGCACGCCGTCGACGTCGAACCGGCCGACGTCGCCGGAGCGGAACCAGCCGTGCGCGAACGCCTCGGTGGTGGCGGCCGGGTTGTTCAGGTACTCGGTCATCGTGCTCGGCCCGCGGTAGACGATCTCGCCCTGCAGCCCGGTGCCGAGCAGCCTGCCGTCCCGCCCCATGATCGCGACTTGCACCCCGGTGATCGGCATGCCGACGGCGCCGGTGTGGGTCAGCTGGTGCTCGGGCCGGAACAACGTGGTCACCGGGCTCATCTCGGTCTGCCCGAACAGCAGCGCGAAGTCGCAGCCGAACCGGTCCAGGCAGCGCCGGATCAGCTCGTCGGGCATGGGCGCCATCGCGTAGACCGCCCGGCGCAGGCTGGACAGATCCCGGCCGGCGAACGACGGGTGGTCCAGCATCGCCCGGTACATCATCGGCAGCCCGAATACCTGGGTGATCCGCTCTCGCTCGATCAGATCGAGCAGCCCGACCGGGTCGAAGCCGCGCAACACGTGGATGGTCGCGCCGACCAGCACCGCCGGCGTGCAGAAGGCATTGAGCTGTGCGGTGTGGAACATCGGCATCATCGCGGCGAACCGGTCCGCCGCGGTCCAGCCGGCCTCCAGCGCGCCGGACATCGATCCCAGGTACATAGCCAGATGGCTGCCGACGACGCCCTTGGGAAACGAGGTGGTCCCCGAGGTGTAGAGGTAGCTCAGCGGGTCGCGGTCCTCGACGAAAACCTGTGGCTCGGCGCGGTCGGCCGAGATCAGCTGGTCCAGCCGCAGCCAGGTCCGATCGGCCGGCTCGGCCGCATACGACCCGCCGATGCCGGGCAACACCACGACGTCGGCGACGGCGGACGCCTTGGCCAGCGCCTCGCTCATCGCCCCGACGAGCTGCGCCTCCACGGCAAGGCCGCGCGCACCGGAGTGACCGAGCACGTAGGCCACCTCGTCGGCCCGCCACCCCAGGTTGACCGGCACGCAGACCACGCCGAGCTTGGCGCAGGCGTAGTAGACGGCCAGAAACTCGGCACTGTTGCCCGACGCGAGCGCGAGCGCGTCACCCCGGCCGTAGCCGCGCCCCGCCAGGCCGTTGGCGAGCCGGTTGACCCACGCGTTGAACGCGGCGTAGCGAATCCGCCGGTCACCGTCGACGATCGCGATCTTGTCCGGCCGGGCCGCCGCGGTGCGGGTCAACGAGTCCCCGACGTTGACCCGTTGGATGAGGTTGCGGGCAGCATCTGACACGGCGTCTGACACGGCGTCTGACACGGCGTCCTCCTAATAGGAGCGCGGCAGGCCCAGGCTGTGCTGGGCGACGAAGTTGAGGATCATTTCCCGGTTCACCGGCGCGATCCGCAGCAACCGGGCGAGGCCCCAGTACGGGACCAGCCCGTACTCGCTGGCCATGCCGTTGCCGCCGTGCGCCTGGATCGCGGCATCCACCGCGGCCAGCGCGGCCTCGGCCGCGGCGTACTTGGCCATGTTCGACGCCTCGCCCGCCGGCTCGCCGCGATCATGCAGCCAGGCCGCCTTCCGCATCATCAGCGCGGCGAGCTCGGTCGCGATCTTCGCCTCGGCCAGCGGATGGGCGACGCCCTGGTGCGCCCCGATCGGCGTCTGCCACACCCGGCGTTCGCTGGCATAGCGGGCGGCCTTGGCCAGGACGTAGCGGGCGATCCCGACACACAGGGCGGCGCCGGTGATCCGCTCTGGGTTGAGCCCGCGGAACACCTGCCGGAAGCCGTCGTCCGGTTCGCCGACCAGAGCGCCCGCCGGCACCCGGACATCGTCGAAATGCAGGGTGAACTGGCGCTCCGGCAACATGGCGTCGACCGGGATCGGCGTCTTGACCAACCCGGCGGCGTCGGTCGGGACGAGGAACAGCGACATCAGCGCGCCGCCGCCGGCGTCGTGGCCGGTACGTGCCACCACGAGCAGGGCATCAGCCTCGTCGACTCCGGAGATGTAGTACTTCGTGCCGCGTAGCACCCAGTCGTCGCCGTCTCGGGTCGCGGTGGTCGCCAGCCGATGGGTGTTCGACCCGGCATCCGGCTCGGTGATGGCAAAGACGACCTTCGACGTGCCGTCGGCAAGGCCAGGCAACCACGTCGATCGCTGTTCCTCGTCGCCGAACTCGCTGATCACCTCGGCCGAGATCGCCGAGGACACCAGCAGCAGCAGCAGCGGGGTGCCCCGCGCAGCGATCTCCTCGCACACGATGGCCAGCTCGACCAGCCCGCCACCCCCGCCGCCATAGGCCTGCGGGATGTTCACGCCGATGAAGCCGGCCTTGCCCAGCGCCGCCCACAGCTCGTCGCACGGCGTGTGCGATGCAGCGTGCTCGGCGTAGTACGAGCCGCCGAACCCACCGGCGATCGCACGCACCGCAGCGCGCAGATCACCGTGCTCGACGCTGTCGATGAACGCCACCGACCCGCTCCTTTGTGACTCGTGAATCACTAGATTTGGAACCATACCTCACGTCACCACGAGGGGGAAGACATCTCTATGTGTATTGTGGTTCACTAGCGCGCATGCAGATCGACGCAGTCGGCGACGTCTTCGCCAACCCCCTGCAGATCGAGGCGGCCGCCGCCGAGGCCGAGGCCGACGGCTACGACGGGATGGCCATCCCAGAGACCCGGCACGACGTGTTCGTGTCGCTCGGCCTCGCCGCTCGGGCGACCACGCGGATCGCGCTGCAGAGCGGGATCGCGGTCGCGTTCGCCCGCAACCCGATGACCACCGCGGTGCTGGCCAACGACCTGCAACTGGTCACCGGAGGGCGGTTCCGCCTCGGCCTGGGATCTCAGGTGCGAAGCCACATCGAGCGCCGGTACGGAATGCCGTGGAGCAAGCCGGCGGCCCGCATGGAGGAGTACGTCAGCGCGATCCGGGCGATCTGGGCCCGGTTCGCGACCGGCGAGCCGCTGCGCTTCGAAGGCGAGTTCTACCGGCACACGCTGATGACCGAGTTCTTCGACCCTGGTCCCAACCCGCACGGCAACCCGCCGATCTTGCTCGCCGCGGTCGGGGAACGGATGGCCGAGGTCGCGGGCCGGGTGGCCGACGGGATGCTCTGCCACAGCCTCACCACCCGGCGCTACCTGCGCGAGGTCACCATCCCGGCGCTGCGACGGGGGCGCGGCCGCACGCTTGACGGGTTCACCGTCAGCCTGTCGGCGTTGGCCGTGCTCGGCGACGACGAGTCGCAGCGCGCCCGGGCGGCAGACGGGGTTCGCCGGCAGATCGCCTTCTACGCCTCCACGCCGGCCTACCGCCCGGTCCTCGACCTGCACGGATGGGGCGAGGTGCACGAGCGCCTCAACGAGCTGTCCCGGCAGAACGCCTGGGACGAGATGGCGCGGCTGATCGACGACGACATGCTCGACGCGTTCGCGGTCGCCGGCGACGCCGCGCAGGTCGCCGACGCATTGCGCGAGCGATACGGCGAGCTGGTCCAGCGAGTATCGATCTATACGCCGTACCCGGTCGATCCCGGTGCTGCGCGGGCGGTCGCGGATGCCTTCACCGCAGCGGCGTGACCGATCACAGCAGCACCGCGCGCGACAGCTTCAGCCCAACAAGGAGGACGCGTGTATCCAGGGAAATTCGCGGCGCTGACACCGGACAAGCCCGCGGCGATCATGGCGGACACCGGCGAAACGCTCACCTACGCTCAGCTCGAGGAGCGGTCGGTCCGGCTGGCCAGAATGCTGTACGACGCGGGGCTGCGCCCGGGTGACGACCTCGCTCTGCTGGCCGAGAACGGATTGCGCACTTTCGAGGTGTTCTGGGCCGCGATGCGCAGCGGGCTGTACCTCACCGCGATCAACCATCACCTGAAACCGTCGGAGATCTCCTACGTCCTCAACGACTGCGAGGCACGTGCACTGGTTGCGTCGTCCGCCTTCGCCCCCGTTGCGTCCTCGATCGCCGGAGCGACCCAGGGCATCCGGCTGCGCCTGGTGCTTGGCGACGGGATCGACGGATTCGCCAGCTACGAAGACGCCCTGGCAACCGCGTCCAGCGAGCCCCTCGCCGATCAGCCGCGGGGCAAGGACATGCTGTACTCATCGGGCACGACCGGGCTGCCCAAGGGGGTCAAGGCTCCGCTGCCCGGCATCCAGGTCACCGAGGGCGGCGACCCGCTCCTCGGCGTGTTCGGACCGCAATACGGCTTGGACGCCGACACCGTCTACCTCTCCCCCGCTCCGCTCTACCATGCGGCTCCACT
>DASXRB010000281.1:0-4036 GCA_036506875.1 Kribbellaceae bacterium
GAGTGCAGCACCCCGGCCTTGAACCCGCCCAGGCCGAAGTCCTTCGCGAACCCCCACACCAGGTGCCGCCGCTGCGGCGGTACGACGTCCACCGTCGCCGCGCTCACGAACGTGCCGTCGTACACCGATCCCGCGAACACCTCGTCAACGATCAGCTGCAGTCCCTGCCCGTGCACGACCTCCGCGACCGCTCTCAGCGTCGGCGCGTCGTACACCACTCCGGTCGGGTTGTCCGGCGACAGCAGCGCCACCGCCCGCAGCGCCTGCCCTCGCCCGCGAGCCGCCTCGATCGCCCGCTCGACCACGTCGGCGGTCAGCGCGAACCCGTCGGCCGAGGATCGCTCAGCGGGTACGACGACAGCCCCCGCACGGCCGGCGACGTCCTCGTCCAGCCCGGACCAGTACGGCGTCGGCACGACGATCCCGTCACCTGGGTCGCACAGCGCGTACGCGAGCGCCTCGAGCGCCGAGTTGCTGCCGCCCAGCACCACCAGGTGCTCCGGGTCGACGTCGACACCGCGCTGCCGGCTCAGGAACCGGGCCAGCTCGGCGCGGAACGACGGCATCCCCTGGGCGACCTGGTAGGCGGTGTCGGCGGCGGTCAGGTTCCGGCGGCCGTTGAGCTTCGGCTCCAGCAGGTCGAACAGCAACCGGTTCTCGGCGACGGCGAGGTTGACGTAGCCGCCCGGGTTGTCCGGCGACCACGGGTCCGCCGCGACCGCGACATGCGCCTTCATCAGGTGCGTGGGCGACGCGTACGCCTCGGCTCGCCGCGAGACGGTCACTCCGACAGCCTTCTCAGCTCGTCGAGCACCAGCGTCCAGGCGGCACTGGCGGGATCGATCAGGGCGAAGTGGTCGGCACCCGGCGCGGTCACCAGCCGAGCGGCCTGCCGGCCCTCGGCGTACGACGCGGACACCTCGGGCGGGACCCGGTCGTCCGCGGTGCCGTGCAGCACCGTCACCGGCACCACGGGCTCGCCCAGCCGTACCGGGTCCAGATCCGCCCGGGCCGGCGCGGAGGTGCCGAGGAAGTCCACGACGGCGCCGTCGTCCAGGTCCAACCGCTCGGCGAGCACCAGATCGGCGACCGGCGCGAGCGCCAGCACTCCGCGCAGCAGCGGATCGGCCGGGCCGTGCCACGGCGCCGTCGCGGCGAGCAACGCGAGCTGCCCGCCGGCCGAGTGGCCGGCCACGACCGGCACCGGGCCGTGGCCCTCGTCGTACCTCCCGGCCAGCGCGGCCGGCAGCCGGTCGAGCGCGGCCCGGACGTCGGCGACAGTGACGTCCGGGTTCCCCGGCTCGCGCCGGTACTCCGGCACCGCGACGGTCCACCCGGCGTGCCGCAACGCCTCGGCCATCGGCCGCAGGTGCGTGCGGTCCCACTGCGGCCGCCAGAACCCGCCGTGCAGCAGTACGACGACCGGCGCCGCGCCGCCGCCGTACCAGACGTCGATCACCTGGTCCGGGTGCTTGCCATACGCAACGGCCGCGTCGGGTGGTGCCGCCGGGCGGTCGAGCACCGACCGGTCCTCAGCCATCCGCCCGCCCCAGGAAGCGCATCGCGTTGCCGGACAGCAGCTTGTCGCGCTGCTCGTCGGTCAGGAACCCCGCCGTCCGCACCACGTTGCCCGCCGGCCGCTCGCCCAGCGGGTACGGGTAGTCGCTGCCCACCACCACCTGGTCCTCCCCCAGCACGTCCACCAGCAGCCGCAGCGCCGCCGGGTCGAACACCACGCTGTCCACGAAGAACCGCCCCACGTAGTGACTCGGCGGGTACGACGACTCGCCGCGCACCAGGTCGCCGCGCCGGTGCCACGCGTTGTCGGCCCGGCCCACCCAGAACGCGAAGCTGCCACCGCCGTGCGCGAAGCAGATCCGCAGCGTCTCGGGCACCCGGTCGAACACACCGCCAAGGATCAACGACAGCACCGACAAGTGCGTCTCGGCCGGCATCCCGGTCAGCCAGCGCGCCATCCAGCGGTCCAGCCGCGGCCCGCCGGGCATGTCCCACGGGTGCACCAGCACCGGCGTCCCGGTCGCCGCACAGTGCTGGAGGAACTGCACGACGCCCTCGTCGTCGAGGTCCCGGTCACCGACGTGGTTGCCGATCTCGACCCCGGCGTGCCCGTCGGCCAGGCAGCGGTCCAGCTCGGCGCAGGCCGCGTCCGGGTCCTGCAGCGGCACCTGGCAGAACGGCACCAGCCGGTCGCCGCCGGCGGCCACGCACTCCAGCGTCAGGTCGTTGAAGATCCGCGCCACCTTGACCGCCTGGTCGGCCGGCCGGTCGTACCCGAAGAACACCGGCGTCGGCGACACCACCTGCAGGTCGATGCCGTCGGCAACCATGTCCTCGAGCCGGACGCCGGCGTCCCAGCACTGCGACCCGACCGGGCGGAACTCGGTCTCGCCGACCATGATCATCGCGTCGCGCTCGGAGTCGATCCGCAGCCACGGCCACGCCTCGCCACCGCACTCGGTGGCGAGATCCGGCCACCCGCGCGGCACCAGATGGGTGTGGACGTCGACGACCGGCGCCGCCGGCTCCCGTCGTACAGGCGTCATCCCTTGCCCGGGTGCAGCGTGCCGCAGCTCGGACAGGTCCGTGCCTTCTCGTCCTCGTAGAACGCGGTGAACACCGGCGGCAGGTCCTTGACGATGTCGCGCACCTGCAGCTCGACCTCGTGCACGACCGCGTTGCAGTTCTCGCAGTACCAGCGGAGCCTCTCCAGCGTGCCCTCCTCACGGACCCGCTCGATCACGAGGCCGATCGACCCGGCCTCCGGTCGCTGCGGCGAGTGCGGCATGCTCCGCGGCAGTACCCACATCTCGCCCTCGTGGATGTCGACGCGGGCCGGCCCGTCGTCGGTCATCACGTTGACGTGCATGTTGCCCTTGACCTGGTAGAAGAACTCCTCGTACGGGTCCACATGAAAGTCGGTGCGCTGGTTCGGCCCGCCGACCACCATCGTGATGAAGTCGTCCCCGGTCGGGAACATCTGCTTGTTGCCCACCGGCGGCTTCAGCAGGTGCTTGTTCTCCTCGATCCACCCCGGGAAGCTGGTGGCCTCCAGGTTGACCTCGGTCATGTCTCCTCCTCGGGTAGTAAGGCGACAGCCTGAATCTCGATCAGCAGGTGCGGGTGCGGCAGCTGGTGCACGGCGACCGTCGTCCGCGCCGGACCGGTCTGGTCGAAGTACTCCCCGTACACCTCGTTGTAGCCGCCGAAGTCGTTCATGTTCACCAGGTACGACGTGACGCTGACCAGGTCCTCCAGGCCCGCGCCGACCGTGCCCAGGATGTCGCGGATGTTCTCGATCACCGCGCGGGTCTGCTCGCGGATGTCCAGCGTCGTGGTGCCGAGCTCGTCGACCTCGGCACCGGCGATCGTGTTGTCGGCCCGCCGGCTGCTGGTCCCGGACAGGTACGCGAAGCCGCCCGCCACCTTCACGTGCGGGTACCTCCCCCGCGGCGTCGCCTTCCCCTCCACCACCTTCGCGTCGGTCATCCGCGCGATCGCCTCCTGATCGGTTGTCCACAGGCGCAGGTTCTCACCAGTGATTCTGTACCCGCCCGGCCGTACATTCGGGCGTCATGCGAGTCGGCGTCTACATCGACGGTTACAACCTCTACTACGGGGGTCGCAAGCAGCTCGGCAAGACCCCGGGCTGGCGCTGGCTCGACCTCCGCTCCCTGGCCGATGCCCTGGTCTCCGAGCAGCGAGCCTGGAGTGGCGCGCACGTACACCGCATCGTCTACTGCACCGCCCGCATCGACCAGGGCCTCAACCCGTCCGGTCACATCGAGCAGGACGTCTACCTCAAGGCGCTCCCGGCAACCGGTAGCGTCGACCACATCGAGTACGGCAAGTACATCAAGGGCATCCGGAACAGACCGCTCGCCGTGCACGGGCCGCCGCCGCGACGAGCACCGGCGATCGTGAGCCCGCAATGGCCCGTGACCGTGCACCTGCCGCTCGGAACGCCCGCCGCGAACGCCGCCTTCATGGCATCGACATTGCACCAGGAGGAGAAGGG
>DASXRB010000282.1:0-5529 GCA_036506875.1 Kribbellaceae bacterium
ACCCGAGGGCTTGTTGCCCTGGGCAAGCAGGTAGAACCAGTGGTTACCCGGACCGGCGGCGGAGTGCACCTCGGTGTTCGGGATGTCGTCGCTGTAGCAGTTCGGGTCGCCGCTGACCTGCGACGGGTTGTACATGTTGCGGATCGGGCCGGACCCGACCAGGTCGATCTCCTCGCCGACCAGGAAGTCCGGCTCGTCGAAGTCGGCCGGCTGCTTGGCATACGCCTCGGTCATCGCTCCGAACGTGTCCGCGATGAACTCCTGGGTGCCGTTGTTGGAGATCCCGCCGGGGGTGTGGTCGTCGATGCCGTGACCGAGCTCGGGGCCCACGACGTCCATCGACGAGATCCAGTCACCGGCCTGGTTGTGCCCGATCTGGACCTGGGAGCCGTCGTAGTAGGCGTTGACGTCGTCCAGGCCGACGCGGATCGGCCACGCGCCGCCCTCGCCGTCCTGACCGTCGCGGCCCAGCCACTCCTTGAGCATCTTGGCCTCGGTCTGCGCCGCGTACAGCGTGTCGGCGCACCCGGTCTCCTTGGACTTGCCGTCCCCGTCACCCCACTTGTCGTCCGGGCCGGTGAAGGTCTGCTCGTTCGCCGCGTCCTGACAGGCCAGGTTCTTGATGTTCGGGTCTGTCATCGAGAACTCGCTGCCGGAGCCGGAGGTGTTGATCGTCAACGGGTTCGGACCGTTGTAGTGACCCGTGCCCTCACCGGCGACGATGTGCTCCTTCGCCGAGATCACCTTGCCGGTGCGCGCGTCGACGTACACCGACTGGCGGGACAGCTGCCGGTACTTGCCCTTGCCCTTCACACCGCTCACCTGGGTCTCCCAGGCAAGCCGCGGCGTACCGAGGGCGTGCACGACGAGGCGCGGCCTGGACACCGAGGCGACCTTGACCAGCTTGGCCTCGGCCAGCGCCGCGGCGCGCTTCGAGCTCACCGACGCCTTGGTACCGAGGCCGGTGATCAGGTGGTCGAGCGCGCTGGACGTGGCCTCGACGTTGCCCCGGGCGTCGGTCTGGACGACGAAGTCGCCGCCGACGACCGGCAGGCCGTTGTAGGTCCGGGTGTACGGCACGTACTGCTTCCCGGCCGACGAGATGACCGGGTGGGCGATGAACTTGTCGGCGGTGCCGGCGTGCAGCGCGGCCGGACGCCCGGACACCAGCTTGGCCGCCCCCGAGGCGGCCAGAGCACGGGACTGCGCCAGTGTGGGTTGCGGGGGCGGAGCAGCCTTGGAGGCGGCGTCGGCGCCGGCCATGCCGATACCGGCGACCGTGATGGTCGCCAGTCCGGACAGGGCAGCCGCCACGACCGCCTTCTGGCGGAAGGTGGTGGGTCGCACCATTGGAAGGAATCCCTTCGGACGGGAATGGATTGCGTGCCATCCTGGCGACCAGCCATCGGTCACGGAACGTGCAACCGATGGCGACCCGGGGCCATGACCGAAACCGGTCAGCACCGATTTCGGCTATGACTACTTGTTATGGAGCGGGTACCGCGCGCCCCGGGAACGGCGGATCAGCGCTCTGGTCACAGGCAGCGCCTAGTCTCGGGAGCATGAGCCGTACCCTCTTGGAGCTCGACCTGACGCGTGGCGTCACCGACCCGCCCCCGACGACGCCGCTGGCGATGCTGCGCGCCCGGCACGTGCCGTCGCTGCGGCACCTCGTGAACGCGCTGCGCCGGGCCCGCGAGGACGCGCGCGTCGCCGGCCTGGTCGCGCACCTGGGCGGGCCGTCGCTGTCCCTGGCCCAGACCCAGGACCTGCGTGACGCGGTCCGGGACTTCCGCGCCGCGGGCAAACCGGCGGTGGTCTGGACGGAGTCCTTCGGCGAGGTCGGTCCCGGGACCGTGCCGTACTACCTGGCGACCGCGTTCGACGAGGTGTGGGTCCAGCCGTCCGGCGATCTCGGCGTCACCGGGGTCTCGGTCGAGGCGGTGTTCGTGCGCGACGCGCTGGACAAGGCCGGCGTCGTACCGCAGCTGTCGAAGCGCAAGGAGTACAAGACCGCCGCGGACACCTTCACCGAGCGCGAGCTCACCGGTCCCGCGCGGGAGATGGCGTCGCGGCTGGCGGCGTCGTCGTACGAACAGATCGTCAGCGGGATCGCGGCGGCGCGCGGCCTGACCGAGGACCGGGTGCGCGAGCTCGTCGACGCCGCGCCGCTCACCGCCGCGGAGGCGCTCGAGGCGGGGCTGGTCGACAAGCTCGGCTACCGCACCGACGTGTACGACGCGCTGAAGCGCCGGCTGGGGGAGGCCGGCCCGAAGCTCGTGGAGCGGTACCACCGGCGCCGCGCGGCGGACCTGGTGCCGCGGCGCAACCCGCCGGTGGTGGCCGTCGTACAGGTGGCCGGCGGGATCGCGCTCGGGCGCAGCGGCCGCGGCCGGCCGGCGGGCGGGCCGGGCGCGGGGTCGGACACGATCGGCGCCGCGCTGCGGGCGGCCCGCCGGGACGAGAACGTGAAGGCCGTGGTGCTGCGGGTGGACAGCCCCGGCGGATCGTACGTCGCGTCGGACGCGATCCGCGACGAGGTGCTGCGGGTGCGCGGCGCGGGCATCCCCGTGGTGGCGTCGATGGGCAGCGTGGCGGCGTCCGGCGGGTACTTCGTGGCGATGCCGGCCGACGTGGTCGTGGCGCAGCCCGGCACGATCACCGGGTCGATCGGGGTGCTGGCCGGCAAGGGCGTGCTGCGCGACGCGCTCGCGAAGCTCGGGATCGCGCGCGAGGGCGTCGCCGAGGGGCGGAACGCGCGGATGTACTCCGCGCAGCAGGAGTTCTCCGACGAGCAGTGGCGGCGGCTGGAGGAGACCCTCGACCGGATCTACGACGACTTCGTGGGCAAGGCGGCGCACGACCGCGGGCTGTCGTACGACGAGCTGGAGCAGATCGCGCGCGGCCGGGTCTGGACCGGCGCCGACGCCCGCGAACGCGGCCTGGTCGACGAGCTCGGGGGGCTGGACCGGGCGATCGACCTGGCCTGCGCACGGGCCGGCGTGAGCCGGGACGACGCCGTGCTGCGCGCGCTGCCGCACCGGACCGTGGTGGACCGGCTGAAGCCGCCGGAGTCGACCGACGACCTCGCGGTGTCGGCGGCCGCGTGGGTGCCGGGCGCGGACGGGCTGGCCGCGTCGGTGTACGCCGCCCTCGGCCTGCCGCCGGTCGGCGTGCTCACGATGCCGGTGACCTGGAGGCTGCGATGACCGAGCTGTGCGACCTGACGCTCGCCGAGCTGTCCGGCCTGCTGGCCGACGGCGGCGCCAGCGCGACCGAGGCGGTCGAGTCGCACCTGCGGCGGATCGAGGAGCGCAACGGCGAGCTGAACGCGGTGGTGACGCTGGACGCCGACGGTGCCCGGGCCCGGGCGCGGGAGGCCGACCAGGCGCGTCACGCGGGGCGCACGGCGTGGCCGCTGCACGGCGTGCCGATGACGCTGAAGGACGGCCACGACGTCGCCGGGCTGCGCACCACCGTCGGCACGACGGAGCTGGACCGGGTGGCCGACACCGACGGGACCGTCGCGGCGCGGCTGCGGGCCGCGGGCGTGAACCTGATCGGGCACACCAACGTGCCCGCGTGGCTGGCCGACCACCAGACCGGCAACGCGCTGTTCGGCCGGACGAACAACCCGTGGGACCCTTCGCGCACGCCCGGCGGGTCGAGTGGCGGAGCCGTGGTCGCGGTCGCGACCGGGATGACGCCGGCCGAGGTGGGCTCGGACCTGGTCGGGTCGGTGCGGCAGCCGGCCGCGCTGTGCGGGGTGTACGGGCTCAGGCCCACCGAGCACCGGGTGCCGGCGACCGGTTTCTTCCGGGTGCCCGGGTCGCCGCGGCCGGTCCGGGTGATGTCCGCCCTGGGGCCGATCGCGCGCAGCCTGGACGACGTGGAGCTGGTGCTGTCGGTGATCAGCGGGCCGGACGGGTATGACGCGGAGGTGCCGCCGGTCCCGCTGCGGCGGCTGTCCGGGCTGGCACCGCGTGACCTTCGGGTGGCGGTGGCGCCGGTGATCCCGGGTGCGCCGGTGGCCGGGGTGCTGTCGGACCGGGTGCGTGCGGTGGCCGATGCCGCGGCCGACGCCGGGGCGCAGGTGACCGAGGCGCTGCCGGCGGTGTCGTGGGACGAGCAGCTGGAGCTGTTCGGCGACCTGCTGATGACGATCACGTCGGTGTTCCCGAAGTCCGAGCACTCACTGGCGGACTACCTGACGATGCTGGACCGGCGGGACGGGTTCGTGGCGGCCTGGGAGCGTTTCTTCGCGGGGTACGACGTGTTGCTGATGCCGGCCGCGGCCACGGTGGCCTACCCGCACAGCGGCGGTGAGGAGCCACTCGACATCGACGGGAGACGGGTGCCGTACCACGAGCAGGGCTTCGTCTACGCGGCGACCAGCCTGTGCGGGCTGCCCGGGCTGGTGGTACCGGCCGGGGCGGACGGCGGCGGCCTGCCGGTCGCCGTACAGCTGGCCGGGCCGAAGTGGTCCGAGCCCACGCTGCTCGCCGCGGCGCGCGGGCTGGAGTACGCCGGGATCACGCCGGGCTTCCGGGCTCCGGGGACGTGACGATCAACGCTCGGTCTTGGAAGCGGGCGGGGTGTCGCGCTCGCCGCCCGGGACCCAGAGCACGTCGCCGCCCGAGGACAGGTTCGCGACCCGGGCCAGGATGAACAGCAGGTCCGACAGCCGGTTCAGGTACGTGATCGCGGTCAGGTTCACCGCCGGGCCGTGCGCCTCCACGGCGGCCCACGCGGACCGCTCGGCACGTCGTACGACCGTCCGTGCGACATGCAGGTACGCGGCTCCCGTCGTACCGCCGGGGAGCACGAAGGAGCGCAGCTTCGCCAGCCGGGCGTTGTACTGGTCGCACAGGGTCTCCAGCCGGTCCACGTAGTCCTGGGTGATCCGCAGCGGCGGGTGCTCCGGGTTCTCCGTGACCGGGGTGGACAGGTCGGCGCCCACGTCGAACAGGTCGTTCTGGATCCGGGTCAGCAGCTGGACGAGGCTGGCGTTCAGGTGACCCTCGGCGATCACCACGCCGATGGTGGAGTTGGCTTCGTCCACGTCTCCGTACGCGGCGAGCCGGGGGTCGGTCTTGGACGTCGTACTCATATCGCCCAGGCGGGTCTCACCGGCGTCACCGGTGCGGGTGTAGATACGAGTCAGGTTCACTGCCATGGGACCGGACTCTACGCGCTGCCTCCGACGCCGATGGCCTACAGTCGGCGGGTGGAACGGTTCAGGATCGCAGGTGAGGCCCGGCTCGACGGCTCCGTCGAGGTCGCCGGTGCGAAGAACAGCGTGCTGAAGCTGATGGCGGCGTCACTGCTCGCGGAGGGCACGACGACGCTGCGTAGCGTGCCCGGCATCCTGGACGTGTCCTTCATGGCCCAATTGCTGGACACGCTCGGGTGCACCGCGAAGGTCGACACGGACGCCGGGACCGCGACGATCGCGGTGCCGGGGGACGTGCGCCACCAGTGCGACTACGAGCTGGTCCGCAAGCTGCGGGCGTCGATCTCGGTGCTCGG
>DASXRB010000283.1:0-1615 GCA_036506875.1 Kribbellaceae bacterium
GCGCTCCAGGTCGCCCGGTCGGTGGCCCGGAACAACCTGCTCAAGTGCGCGCTCTTCGGGAACGACCCCAACTGGGGGCGGGTGCTCGCCGCGGTCGGCACCACGTCCGCCGCGTTCGAACCGGACCAGCTGGACGTGGCGATGAACGGCGTCTGGGTCTGCCGCGCCGGCTCGGTCGGTGCCGATCGGTCCACAGTGGACCTTTCGGGCCGCACCGTGGACATCGTCGTGGACCTGCACGCGGGCGGCGCCTCGGCGACCGTCTGGACGAACGACCTCACCACCGGCTACGTCCACGAGAACTCGGCGTACTCGTCATGATCAGGGAGAGCTGACCGGTGCGGCTGGACAAGAACGCCCTGGCGAGCGGCGACCCCGCCGCGCCGGTCATCGGGCGGCGGATGGAGGCGGCGCTGGCCAAGGCCACGACGCTGATCGAGGCGCTGCCGTGGCTGGAGCGGTTCCACGGCGCGGTCGTGGTCGTGAAGTTCGGCGGCAACGCGATGGTCGACGACGAGCTCAAGCGCACGTTCGCGGCCGACATGGTCTTCCTGCAGCGCGTCGGCCTCAAGCCGGTCGTGGTGCACGGCGGCGGACCGCAGATCACCAGGATGCTGGGGCGGCTCGGCATCGACAGCGAGTTCCGCGGGGGCCTGCGGGTGACCACGCCGGAGACCCTGGACGTGGTCCGGATGGTGCTCATGGGCCAGGTCGGCCGGGAGCTGGTCGGGCTGATCAACGAGCACGGGCCGATCGCGGTGGGCATGTCCGGCGAGGACGCCCAGCTGCTCACGGCCGCCCGGCGGCACGCGATGGTGGACGGGCAGCCGGTCGACGTCGGCCTGGTGGGCGACGTCGCCGAGGTGGACACCGGTGCGGTGCGGGCGCTGATCGAGGCCGGGCGGATCCCGATCATCTCGACCATCGCGCCGGACGCCGAGGGCCAGGTGCACAACCTCAACGCCGACACCGCGGCCGCCGCGCTCGCCGAGGCGCTCGGCGCCCAGAAGCTGGTCCTGCTCACCAACGTCGAGGGGCTCTTTCTCCACTGGCCGGACCCGTCGTCGCTGATCAGCGAGTTGACGGTCGACGAGCTCGAGCCGATGTTGCCGGGGCTCTCGGCGGGCATGGTGCCCAAGATGGAGGCGTGCCTGCGGGCGGTCCGCGGCGGCGTGCCGCAGGCCCACGTGATCGACGGCCGGGTGCCGCACTCGCTACTGCTAGAGGTGTTCACCGAGGAAGGGTTCGGAACCATGGTGGTGCCGTCATGAGTGGACATCCGGCCACAGGCGCGCTGCTGGACCGGTGGCGCGCGGCGCTGATGGACAACTACGGCACGCCGTCGGTCGCGCTGGTCCGCGGCGAGGGCGCGGTGGTCTGGGACGACGCCGGCACGCCCTACGTCGACCTGTACGCGGGGATCGCGGTCACCGCGCTCGGCCATGGCCACCCGGCGGTCGTCGAGGCGGTCAGCACCCAGGTCGCCACGCTCGGGCACGTCTCGAACTTCTTCGCCACCGTGCCGGCGGTCACCCTGGCGGAGCGGCTGCTCGCCCTGGCCGGCCGCGACGGCAGGGTCTACCTCTGCAACTCGGGCGCTGAGGCCAACGAGGCC
>DASXRB010000284.1:0-1820 GCA_036506875.1 Kribbellaceae bacterium
GCGGTGCTGCTGCCCATCCTGGGCCTGGTGTATCTGCTGCGAGGGCTACTGCCGCAACCGGGCGGCAGGCATGCCAGTCGGAGGCGCGGCGCCAAGCACCTCCGCCGCCGTGGCTGAACCGCTGGACCGCCAAATCCGTAGCCTGGTGCTCCGCGTCGATCTGGTTGGCTCCAGACGGATCTGGCCTGCTCACGTTGGATGCCTCGTCGGTCCAGACGGATCGCGTACGGTCCTGTCGGATCGTCTGGATGATCAAGCCGTCACGACGAGCCCATCTCGCGATGTCCTAGAGGCCCAGAGGAGATCCAGGCCTCGGTTAGGATGCGGCTGTGGATGCTCAGGTGCGCCTTGCGCTGTCGAGGTCGAACCTGCGTGACCTTCCGGGCGACGTTCTCGACGAACTCTTGGCAGGCGCCAGCAGGATACGGATTCCCGCGGGGTCGGTGACGCACTGGGAGGGTGAGCCTGCCCCATTTCTGGAGCTGGTCATCTCCGGGGTGGTCCGGGTCTTCGTCAGCGCTCCTGATGGTCGGACGATGACCATCCGCGACTGCCGGCCCGGCGCCCTCATCGGAGCCCCGTCGCTGTTCTCGACACCATATGCGATGCCGGCGCCGACCCAAGCGCTGGTGGACGCCGAGCTGCTGCGGATGTCCCCGACGGTGGCACGTCACACGGCAGAGCGCGATCTGCGAGTCGCCACAGCCCTGCTCAGCGAGGTGAGCGAACGGGTGCTGAGTTTCGTCTGGGAGCTCTCCGGCAGCGCGTTCGCCACGGTCCGCCAGCGCGTGGCCCGGCATCTGCTCGATCTGGCATCCGAGCGACTACCCGAACCGGCGTCGGAACACCGGTCGGGGTCCGAGCTGGTTGTCAGGGTCAGCCAGCGAGCGCTGGCGGACGCCGTCGGTACGGCTCGGGAGGTCGTGGTCCGGGTCCTGCGTGAGCTGCGCCAGGAAGGCATCGTCTGGACCGGGCGCAACCAGATCGTGATCGCCGATCCCGCTCGGCTCATCCAGGAGCATGGGTGGAACCCAGGTTCCTGACACGGGCAGGCCCGCCGTCGACACTTCGTCCATGACGACCATGACGAGCCACACCGGGGAACGCCTCCGCCTCGACCGGCGCGTGGTCGACGAGCTGGGCACGACCTTCCGTGGTGAGCTGGTCGCTCCGGGCGATGGTGGCTACGACCAGCATCGGAGGGTGTGGAACGGGTCGATCGACCGGCACCCGGCGCTGATCGCCCGCTGCGCCGGGGTGGCGGACGTGATCGACGCCGTCCGCTTGGCCCGCCGGGTCGGGCTCGTGGTGGCGGTCCGGAGCGGCGGTCACAGTTTCCCCGGCCTGTCGGTGTGCGACGACGGGCTGGTGATCGACCTCTCGTTGCTGAAGGGCGTGCGGGTCGACCTGGCCAATCGGACGGTGCGGGCGCAGGCGGGGGTGCGGCTGGGAGAGCTCGACCGGGAGACGCAGGCCTTCGGGCTGGCCGTGCCGGCGGGCATCGTGACCCACACCGGGCTGGCCGGTCTCACCCTGGGCGGCGGCATCGGCTGGCTGATGCGCAAGTACGGCTTGACCATCGACCAGCTGCTCTCGGTGGACCTGGTGACCGCCGACGGCGAGCTGGTCACGGCCAGCGCCGAGGAGAACGGCGACCTGTTCTGGGGGGTCCGCGGGGCCGGGGGGAACTTCGGCGTCGTCACCGAGTTCGAGTTCCGGCTCAACCCCGTTGGCCCGCAGGTCCTGGCCGGGCCGGTCATCTGGCCGATGGAGCAGTCGGCGGAGGTGCTGCGCTTCTACCGCGACTGGATCACCGACGT
>DASXRB010000285.1:0-6644 GCA_036506875.1 Kribbellaceae bacterium
AACCACCCGACCTGCACGAACGCTGCGGATCGAGGCCGAGGTCGACCTCAGCTGAGGAGGAACGCTTTGCGCCGCGACGCGTCCGAGCAGGACGAGCGGATTCGGCCTCCGCTGCGTCACGAAGGCTGCCGACGTCGCGGGGGAGTGGCTTGCAAGTGTCGCCCTCGCGTGCTTGCCATGCGTGATCTTTCCGGACAGTCCGTCGGTCCGAGACTGGTGGCTGGGGGGAGGCCGATGCGTCTGTGATCGGTCCGGTGTTCGTCGGCGGCCAGAGGCTCGCGATCGTGACCGGCTACCCTCCGTCATCAGCAGCGGGCCGCGTTGCATGACAGGACCCAACCGCACATGCCGATGAGCGCGCTGTTGATCTTCGACGGTCGCAAGAAGCCGATGAGAGCGCGTGGCCTCTGGACGCCCCTGCGGCGGTGCATGGTCGACCGGGTGGCCGACGGTCATCAGGCGTGTGCTCGTGGTTCGGTACGCAGGTTTAATCGCTGAAGGCGCTAAGCCAGGGCTCTCGATGAGAATGCCGGTGGCAGCGGACGGCTCGCGGGGTACTCAGCTGCGTGGCACGGCTCGGCGGCCCGACCTGATGGCGGGACGAGCTCGTCAGATGCACGGCGATGTGGAGTGAGCGCGGGGGCGGACCGTGGCCTGCTGTGACCCGGCGGACATGGAGGGATACGTTGCCTTCGCGGGTGACTGGGCAGCGTCTGTAGGTATTGCACCTCGTCGGTCATGGCAGAGTTGACCCGGCGGAGCAGGGCTTCCACCTCGTCGATGTCCCAGTCGTACGCCGCGACGTCCTCCGTCGCCGCGAGGTGCTCTTTGGACAGCCGGTCTCGTGTCGCCTGGTAGCGGGCGAACGCGACTGCCTCCGGCCGGCCGCCGGCCATCGACTCGACGAGTTTCCCGGCGAGAATCTCGGCGTCGCGCAGGGCGTCGGTCATGCCGTGGGTGGTGATCGGGTCCTTGAAGTAGCCGGCGTCCCCGACCAGGACCCACCCCGGCCCCCACGACCGGCGAACGTAGCCGGGCGTTCCCGCCCACCCGCGGATGCGACCCGACGGTGCGGCGGCGAGCACCGGGTCCACCAGCGCGGGGGCTGCCTGGGCGAGCAGCGCGGAGAACGCGTGCTCGGTGCCCGTCCGGCGGAACGCGCGCATCCGCTCCGGCGAGGTGCTGACGAAGACGCACGTTTCCCCGGTGTTCGTGGGGATCAGGCCGGCGGCGGCGCTGGCGCCGTACGCCCACTCGTACCCGTTCGTGGGCAGGCCGCCGACGTACCGGTAGAGGATCGCCGAGCGTGACCGGCCGCGCCGGACCACGGGCGCTCCGGTCAGTTGGGCCACCGTCGAGCGGATGCCGTCGGCGCCGACCGTCATCCGCGCGCGCAACTCGACCGGACGGCCGCCGCGGTCCACGGCGCGAACGCCGCTGACCCGACCGTCGCCGTCGTGCCGCAGCGCGGTGACGGTCGTCTCGTGCAGCACGTCCACCCCGGCTTCGGCCGCGGCGTCGACCAGGATCCGGTCGAGCAGGTAGCGGCGTGGGGCGTACAGCGCGTCGACGCCCGGGCTGGGCCGGATCGACACCGGCACGCTCCGGCCGCCGGCGTAGTGGAACAGCGCGCTGCCGATGGCCGGGGTGCCGGCGGCCACGACGCAGTCCAGGAGTCCCCACCGAGACAGTTGGAGAACGCCGGCACGCATCAGTCCGTGGGTCGACAGTGTGTCGGTGCCGGAGCGGGATCGTTCGATCAGCGCGACCCGGACGCCGGCGCGCGCGAGGAGCAGGGCGGTGGAGGCGCCGGCGACCCGGCCGCCGACGACCGCGACGT
This sequence comes from Kribbellaceae bacterium, assembly GCA_036506875.1. Classification (GTDB taxonomy): domain Bacteria; phylum Actinomycetota; class Actinomycetes; order Propionibacteriales; family Kribbellaceae; genus DASRHY01. The sequence goes on from DASXRB010000285.1 coordinate 1,841, forward strand.
CGTAGCCGTTCATGCCGCCTGCTCGTTCGGCGCCGTGGCCGGCTCCCTGCTCTGGCGACCCGAGATCGCGAGCAGCTCGTGCCGGGCAGCCGGGGTGCCCGCCGCCGCGAGCGCGCGCTGGAACGCGGCGTCGCGCCGCCACACCCGCGTTCGGCGGCGCAGCTCCAGCCAGCCGGACAGCACCTCGCGCAGACGCGTGGAGCGGCCCCGGTCCGTGGTGCGCGCCCGCCGCGCTTCGGCGGCGATCCGGTGCCGCGCCGCGGACAGCATCAGGTCCGCCCGCCGCGCCGCTACCAGTTCGTGGTGGAAGTAGAAGGACATCGGTGGTTTCCTTTCGTGCCGTTGCTCGGTGGAGCGTCAGGCGGCTGTGTCGCAGGTGGATGGGTCAAGGTCGTTCGGCGCCTTGCCGGCGGCAGTGCCGAGCAGGTGACGGACGATCGCGTCGGCGTCGTGCCGTGCGCCGTCGATGAGCGCCGAGTCGCGGCGGTGCTGGAACCGTTGGCCGACCACGTAGACCCCGGGCGCCGGGGTGACGCCGCGGTGCTGGGCGATGGTCCCGTCCGGCGCGAGCACCGGCAGCCGCAGCCAGGGGTGGTGCGGGCGGTGGCCGGTGGCCAGCAGGACGGTGCCGATTCCCTCCGCGCGGAGGTTCAGCCGTCTCGGCGTGGACGGCAGGTCGACGGCGCGAGGTCGCACCGACGGCAGCAGCCGGTGGTCGAGTCCTGCGGCGGTCGCGTGGTCGTCGATCCGGTCGAGGAGGCGGTGCAGCCTCCGGTCGGCGGTGGACACGGAGTCCGCGAGGTCGTCGCGGAACCAGGCCCTTCCCGCTGCGACCCGCTCGAGCCGTCCGGCGAGCCGGACGCCGCTCGCCCGCACGGTGGCCAGGTCGAGATTCCGAGCGTCGGCGGCACCGATGAGCTGCATCGACGGCTCCCGCCGCGCCGCCGAGGCGTCCGGCATCTCGTCGATCGTCCGGGCCAGGCGGCCTGTCCGCTCGAGCCAGCAGAAGATGTCCATTCCGCGGTAGCGGCGGGGCGTCCTGGTGTGGCGCCCGACGGCGAGGACGACCTGCCGGCCCGCTCTGGCAAGCTCGTCGGCGATCTGCACGCCCGACGACGAGGCGCCGACCACCAGAACGCCGCCGGGTGGGAGCTGCCGGGGATTGCGGTACTGCCGGGAGGCGACCACCTCGACAGCCCGCAGGTCGCCGGCCCGGATCGCGGCCGGAAGCCGCGGGGCACCGTGCGGGCCGGTCGCGACCACGACATGGCGGGCGTGCCAGACGCCGCGGTCGGTGACCACCTGGTACGGGCCGCCGGGCGCCCGCGGGGCGAGGGACACGTCCTCGACGGTGGTGGACTGGATGACCGGAGCGTCGAACGAGGCGGCGTACCGCTCGAGGTAGCGTGCGAACTCGCCGGCGCTCAGGTACCGGTCGGGATCGGGTCCGCTGTAGTGCCAGCCGGGCAGCCGGGTCATCCAGTTCGGGGTCAGCAGGCGCAGCGAGTCCCACCGTTCGGTGCGCCAGCGTTCGGCCACCCGGCCGCGCTCGAGGACGACGTGCTCGTGTCCGGCCGTGGACAGCAAGGCGCTGACCGCCAGCCCGGCATGCCCGGCGCCGACCACGACGGTGTCGATGAAGGTCACGGAGATCTCCCGGTTCGCAGGTGTTCGGGGCCGGCCGGCGTCGTTGGGTCGGCCGACCCCGTACGACGTGTGGTCGGGCCGTCAGCCGGTGACCAAGTCGATGACGACGGGCGTGGGGTTGGTGAGCACGTCGTAGACCGCGGAGCGCTTCCGCGACTGCTCGACGAGCCCCCGCAGCGTCTCCTCGTCGGCGTCGCCCTGGATGTGGAAGGTGACCTTGATCTGCTGGTAGCCGTTGCGGACGGTGCCGTCGGACAGTCCGAGGATGCCGAGCAGGTCGATGTCGCCCTCGACCGTCGAGGTGACGCTCGTCAGCTCTACTCGGCGCGCGGCGGCGATGTTGGCCACGCCGGCGGTCAGGCACGCGGCGATGGCGTGCAGCAGGAACTCGACCGGGGTCGGGCCGTTGTCCTGGCCGACCAGGACCGCCGGGTGGTCGGCGTCGAGCACGGTGACCTGCTTGTGCGCCATCTGCTGCTGGGCGCCGTAGAAGCCGGACAGCGTCGAGCGGCTGTGCGTCCCGCTCAACCAGGTGTTGCTGGCCCGGAACTGGAACTTGGCGATCTCGGGCTGCGCCCTGACTACGTCGAGGGTGGCGAACAGCGTCGTGACGTCCACGCCGTTGCGGCGGGCGCCCTCGGTGATGGTGGATGTGGTGGTCATGGGTCCTCGAGGTCAGCGCCGGTACGCCGGCGTCTCGGGTGATGGCGATGAGCCTGCACACCGGGGGTGTGACGGGACCTGTGACGGCCCCGATGTTGTGAGAGCTGCGAGGCGGCCAGCACAATCTGCGTGTGGCGAGCCGGCTGGCAGTCCACCTGCTCGGGAAGCCGACCGTGAGGTCTGCCTCGGCGGAGCAGCCCGCGCCCCGCGGCCGCAAGGCCTGGGCGCTGCTGGCGTACCTCCTAACGACCGAAGCCGCCCCGAGCCGCCAGTGGCTCGCCGACCTCCTCTTCGCCGACGCGGAGGATCCGCTCAACGCGCTGAGCTGGAATCTCGGACAGCTCCGCCGGCTCATCGGCCCCGGCGGCGCGATCGGCGGCGGGCCCGTCAGATTGCGGCTCCCTCCGGGCGCATTCGTCGACATCCACGCATTGACCGCGGGGACGTGGGTTCAGGCGCTGGACGTACCGGGCTTGGGACGGGAACTTCTCGAAGGAATATCGTTTCCGTCCAGCCCAGCGTTCGAGGTGTGGCTGCTCGCGGAACGTCGGCGGCTCGCCGCGGCGGCGCAGAACGTGCTGCACGAGGCTGCCCTGGCCAAGCTCGCCTCCGGGGACCCGGGGAAGGCGGTGGAGCTCGCCACCCGCATCGTCGCCGTGAACCCGCTCGACGAGGAGGCGCAGGAGCTGCTCATCCGCGCCTACGCCATGGCCGGCGACCGAGCGGCCGCGGAACGCCAGCGCGACGCGTGCGTGGCTCTCTTCCGCCGCGAGCTCGGCGTCGAGCCCGGTGACGCCATCCGTCGTGCCACTGTCCTCCCACCCGCGCGCGACGCGGCCGTACGCCCGGCCACGGCGGCGAGCATTGCCGCGCAGCTGGAAGCCGGGCTCGCGGCCCTCGACGCCGGAGCGGCGGACGTCGCGATCGCCGGCCTGCGTCAGGCAGTCGCCGCGGCCCACCGGGCTGGGGCGTCGGACCTGCAGGCCAGGGCACTGCTCGCCCTCGGCTCGGCGCTGGTCCACGCCGTCCGCGGCCGGGACGGCGAGGGGGCCGGCGTTCTCCACGAGGCGATCGGTGTCGCCGAGCAGATATCAGCGCCGCACGTGTCGGCGCAGGCACGTCGCGAGCTCGGCTACGTCGAACTGCTCCGGGGCCGGTACGACCGCGCCGAGCGCTGGCTGCACGAGGCGGCGTCGCTGGCCGGCAGCGATCTGGCCGAGCAGGCCTGGATCCATGCTGTCCACGGGCTGATGCTCACCGACGTCGGGCGGTCCGCTGCGGCCCTCGACGAACTGCACCAGGCGGTGCGCCTGGCCCGGCACGGCGGTGTCGGCCAAGTCGAGGCCTGGGCGCTGACGTTCCTGGGACGTGCGTACCTGCTACGGCGCGAGCTCCCGGCAGCCCGCCAGGCACTCGAGGCCGCGCTCGACAGCACACGCCGACTGCGCTGGACATCCTTCCTGCCGCTCCCGGAGGCGCTGCTGGCCGACATCGACCTGGCGGAGGGCAGGATCGACGCCGCGCAGGCTGCCTACGAGCACGCCCACGCTCTCGCCCTTCAATTCTCCGATCCCTGCTGGGAGGGAATCGCCGGACGCGGGTTGGGGCTGATCGCCGACCGGCGAGGCGACCCCGAAACAGCCCTGCGCCTGGTCACAGAGGCGCGGATGCGGTGCATCCGACTCCCCGACGCCTGGCTGTGGGGTCGAGGGCTTCTGCCTCGAGACGCTCTGCCAGTTGACCATCAAGCAACGACGGCCCGAGGCGAAGCGCTGCGTCGCCGACCTCGAGGCGCTCGCGACACGGACCGGGATGCGCGAGCTTGCCGCGCATGCCTACCTCTACCGCGGCCGGCTCGGGGACCGGGCAGCAGCCGAGGCAGCCCGCGTCCTCGCCGCCGAAGTCGACAACCCTGCCGTCCTCCCCACCGACTGACGTGGCGGCACCTCGATAGCCGCCTCGGCCGCGTCGTCGCGGTAGCACATGCATGATCAAGTGACCGCTCTCGCCGCCGACCGCCGCAGGCACCGCGTGTACGCAGCATCGTCTGGGCATGGCCGACGCTCCGGTGCTGGGGGTCGATGCATGCAAGGCTGGTTGGGTCGGCGTCGGCCTCTCCGGCCGATCGCTCGACGCATGCGTCTCGGCCAGGATCGAGGACCTCGTCGCGCTGGTCGAGCCGCGCAGCGGGCTGGCGGTGGTTGCCGTCGACATGCCGATCGGCCTGCCGGATCGAGGACGACGCCGAGCCGACTTCCTAGCCAAGGCGGCCGTCGGGCCTCGCCGGGCCTCGGTGTTCGCCAGGCCGGTCCGCGCCGCCGTCGACGCGCCGGATCACTCGGCGGCCGTCGCGATCAACCAACGAATTGGCCGGCGAGGGAGTCTCGGTCCAGGCATTCGGCCTGCGCCGCAAGCTACGGGAGGTGAACGACTGGGTACGGCGGGCGCGTCAGCGGGTCGTCGAGGTGCACCCCGAGGTGAGCTTTCATGCGCC
>DASXRB010000286.1:0-3125 GCA_036506875.1 Kribbellaceae bacterium
CGGCACTGCTTCGCGCACTCGCCGACCGGTGCGCTGTACGCGGCGTACAACGCGGTTGCCGCCCTCGACGACAACGCCGCGGCGCTGCCGACCGCCCGCAAGTTGCTGCTGCCCGGCCCGGACCGGGACCGGATGCTGGCCGAGATCGCGCGCGACGGCGGCACGTCCGGCGACCCGGTGCAGCTGGCCGGTTTCCGGATCATCGACGCGAGCCGGGACCGGTTCTCGGTGGCGCTGGCGATGAAGGCGGACGGGTCGCTGGGCAGCGCCACGCTCGCGCTGGCCTGGTACGACGGGGACTGGCGGGTGGTGCCGCCACGGCCGGGTGAGGAGTTCGGGGCCCCGTACACGAGGCTCGAGGACCTGACCGGTTTCGTGCAGTGGAGTGGTCTGTGATGTGCGGCCAGATGCAGCTCGGCTGCCACGTCCGCGAGGGCATGACGAACTTCGTCGCCGACCGGCTCCACGGCCTGACCCAGGAGGTCGGCAAGGCGGCGGAGTCCGGGCTCCAGTCGATCGCCACCTTCTGGATGAGGATCGACAGCCCCGAGCTCGGCCGGACCCAGGCCGGCGACACCTTCACGAACGCCGCGCCGGTGCAGTTCCTGCGGGACTACAGCGCGTTCATCGTGTTCGCGATGGCGACCGTCGCGGTGGTGATCGGCGGCGCCCGGATGGCGTGGGAGTCGCGCGGTGAGCCGGCCCGCGAGCTGCTGCGGTCGCTGCTCACGCTGATCGTCGTGGCGGGTGCGGGCACCTGGGTGGTCCAGCTGCTCGCACAGGGTGGGGACGCCTTCGCGCTCTGGGTGGTGGAGAAGTCGCTGCCGCACAACGAGTCCTTCCAGACCGCGCTCGGCAACTTGGTGCTGGTGGCCGGAGGCAGCGCCGCCACGCCGGTCTCGCTGCCGTTCACCGTGTTGATGTTCTTCGGCATCTGCGTCTTCCTGGCCTCCCTGTTCCAGGTGCTGCTGATGCTGGTCAGGTCCGGGATGCTCGTGCTGCTCGCCGGCACGCTGCCGCTGTCCGCGGCGATGACCAGCACCGAGATGGGCCGCACCTGGTTCAAGAAGCACTGTGGCTGGCTGATGGCGTTCATCGCGTACAAGCCCGCGGCCGCGCTCGTGTACGCCGCAGCGTTCCAGATGATGCAGTACGGCGCGATGCCGGGCGGCACCGGCCTGACCCGGCTGACCGCGGGGCTGATGATGCTGCTGCTGGCGGCGTTCGCGTTGCCCGCGCTGCTGCGCCTGATCGTGCCGGCGACCGCCGCCGTGGCCGGTGGCAGCGTCGGTGGCGCCGGGGCCGGGCTGGGGGCGCTGGCGAGCGGGGCCCGCTCGGTCAGCGGCTTCGGCGGGGGCGCCTCGGGCCGGCACGGCGGTGGCGGCGGGGGTGGCGGAGGCGGCGGCCCGACCGGGTCGGGTGGCGGTTCCGCGACCGGGGCGATCGGTGTGGGCGGTGCCGGTGCCGTCGGGGCCATGGCGTCGGTCGGCAGCAAGGCGGCCGGGGCGCTGTCGGACGCGGTCTCACACTCCGCCGGCGAGGCGGGTGGCGGATCCGGTGGCCGTGGCGGCGGGCAGGGCGGTCCGCGCGGTTCGGGGGGTGGCCGGAAGTCCGGCAAGCAGAACGGCGGGAGACCGCCGGCACCGCCGAAGGACGAGGGCCCGAGCGGCAGCGGCAAGTCCTGACCGTCAGTCGGAGGGCTCGCCGTGGTGCGCGACCAGGAGTGCCTCGGAGCCGATTGGAACGAACCCGGCCGCGAGGAAGGCGCGCAGCGAGGCGGCGTTGCCAGGGGTCACCTGCGCCCACAGGTGTGTGCCCTCCGGCACGAGTGCGCGCGCCGCGAACGCGAGCCCCCGTCCGACGCCGGCTCCGCGCCGGTCCTCCGGCACCTCGACCGCACACTCCTGTCGCCCGGCCAGACCCCGGCCGGTGAGCACGACTCCACCCGACCCGTCGTCGTACACCCGGACATCGTCGCGGTAGCGCAGCGCCCGTCGTACCCGTGGATGGTCCCGATCGGTCACTTCGCTCAGGCCGGCGGCGGCGAGGTCGCGCGCCGGCCCGGTCAGCGCGGGCGCGAGCAGCAGCGCGTCGATCGCGTTCACCCGGCGGCCGGTCTCGGCGGCGAGCTCGGACAGGAACGGTGGGTTGAGCGGCGCGGACAGGTCGCCGCCCGGCAGCCGGTCGAGCACCCACCGGCGGTCGACGTCGGCCGCGACGACGACGTGCCCGGTGACCGCGAGCACGGCCGCGTCCCCGGACGACGGAGCGGGTACGACGGTGACGCCGAGGCCCGGGGCGGGGAACATCCCGCTCTCGATCCGGCGGAGAATGTCAGCGAGGGTCGTCATGAGGACACCGATTCTGGGAGGTCGGCTGGTGCGCAAGCCACAACGGGTCGCGGCCGAGGGTCTGCCGGACCGGGTCACGATCTACGAGGTCGGGCCGCGCGATGGGCTGCAGAACGAGAAGTCGATCGTCGACGTCGGTACCAAGGCCGAGTTCGTGCACCGCCTGGCCGCCGCCGGCCTGACCACGATCGAGACAACCAGTTTCGTGCACCCGAGGTGGGTGCCGCAGCTCGCGGACGCCGCCGAGCTGCTGACGATGATCGACCTGCCGCCCGCGGTCCGCGCGCCGGTACTGGTCCCGAACGAGCGCGGCCTGGACCGCGCGCTGGAGTCCGGCGTCCGCGAGATCGCGATCTTCGCCAGCGCCACCGAGTCCTTCGCGGCGAAGAACCTGAACTCGACGCTGGACGACCAGTTCGCGATGTTCGAGCCCGTCGTACGACGTGCCCTGGACGCGGGCCTGGCGGTCCGCGGCTACGTCTCGATGTGTTACGGCGACCCCTGGGAGGGCGACGTACCGATCGACCAGGTGGTGCGCGTCGGCGCCCGGCTGGTCGAGCTCGGCTGCCACGAGCTCAGTCTCGGCGACACCATCGGCGTCGCCACCCCCGGCCACGTCACCGCCTTGCTCGACGCCTTCGGCGCGGCGGGTGTCGGGGTCGGCACGCTCGCCGTGCACTTCCACGACACATATGGCCAGGCGCTGGCGAACACCCTGACCGCGCTGCGCTCGGGCGTCACCACCGTCGACAGCTCGGCCGGCGGCCTGGGCGG
>DASXRB010000287.1:0-3895 GCA_036506875.1 Kribbellaceae bacterium
CCCTACGGTGGAAGCAGCCCGGCCATGGCGGCTATCGTCGCGGCCAGCACCCGACGCGGGCTGCTGCCGTTCACGAACTTCAACCGCATTCACCTGGTGCCGCCGTTGACCACAACCTTCGAAGAAGCGCGCGCAGGCCTCGACATCCTCGACCAGGCACTGTCCGAGGCTCGCACAGCGGTCTCCTAGGAAGCCATCACGCTGACACCGCGTGAGTGCTCGTTCGACCTGCAGGAAGGGGCATGGGTGTTCAGGAAGCTCCTGGTCGCGAACCGTGGCGAGATCGCGGTGCGGGCCTTTCGCGCGGCGTACGAGCTGGGTGCGCTGACGGTGGCCGTGTTCCCTTACGAGGACCGGCGGTCGGAGCATCGGCTGAAGGCGGACGAGGCCTACGAGATCGGTGAGCGCGGACACCCGGTGCGGGCCTACCTGGATCCGCATGCCATCGTCGACACGGCGGTGCGTGCCGGTGCCGACGCGGTCTACCCGGGTTATGGGTTCCTGTCGGAGAACCCAGCCCTGGCGGAGGCGTGTGGTGCTGCCGGGATCACCTTCGTGGGGCCGTCGGCCGAGGTCCTCACGCTGACCGGCAACAAGGCGCGGGCGATCGCGGCGGCGCGGGCGGCCGGGGTCCCGACCCTGCAGTCGGTTGAGCCGTCGACGGACGCCGACGCCCTGGTCGCCGCGGCCTCGGCGCTGCCGTTCCCGCTGTTCGTCAAGGCGGTGGCGGGTGGTGGTGGCCGCGGTATGCGGCGGGTCGACTCGCCCGAGGCGCTCCGTGAGGCGGTCGGGACGTGCATGCGCGAGGCGGAGGGTGCCTTCGGCGACCCGACCGTGTTCATCGAGCAGGCGGTGGTGGACCCTCGCCACATCGAGGTGCAGATCCTGGCCGACGGTGCGGGCAACGTGATCCACCTGTTCGAGCGTGACTGCTCGGTGCAACGTCGGCACCAGAAGGTGGTCGAGATCGCGCCGGCCCCCGACCTCGACCCGGCGCTGCGGGACCGGATCTGCGCCGACGCGGTGCGGTTCGCCAAGGAGATCGGCTACGTCAACGCGGGCACGGTGGAGTTCCTGGTCGACCCGGCCGGGGGCTACGTGTTCATCGAGATGAACCCCCGTATCCAGGTCGAGCACACCGTGACCGAGGAGGTCACCGACGTCGACCTGGTGCAGGCGCAGCTGCGCATCGCGTCGGGCGAGACTCTCGCCGACCTGGGCCTGGCGCAGGACCGCATCGGTCTGCGGGGTGCCGCACTGCAGTGCCGGATCACCACCGAGGACCCGGCCAACGGGTTCCGCCCCGACACCGGCGTCATCACCACCTACCGGTCCCCCGGTGGCGCGGGCATCCGGCTGGACGGCGGCACGACGTACACCGGTGCGGAGGTCTCGGCGCACTTCGACTCCATGCTGACCAAGCTCACCTGCCGCGGCCGCGACTTCGGCATCGCGGTCGACCGGGCGCGCCGTGCGGTGGCGGAGTTCCGGATCCGCGGCGTCGCGACCAACATCCCGTTCCTGCAGGCGGTGCTGGACGACCCGGACTTCCGGGCCGGCCGGCTGACCACCAGCTTCATCGACACCCACCCACACCTGCTCACGGCGCGCTCGAGCGCGGACCGCGGCACCAAGCTGCTCACGTTCCTGGCCGACGTGACCGTCAACCGTCCGCACGGCGACGCCCCGATCTCGGTGGACCCGGTGGCGAAGCTGCCCGCCGTGGACCTGACCGTGCCCGCGCCGCACGGGAGCCGTCAGCTGCTGGCCGAGCTGGGGCCGGAGGAGTTCGCGCGCAGGCTCCGCGCGCAGACCGCCGTCGCCGTCACCGACACCACCTTCCGCGACGCCCACCAGTCGCTGCTCGCTACCCGGGTGCGCACCCGGGACTTCCTCAACGTCGCCGGCCAAGTCGCCAGGACCACCCCGGGACTGCTCTCGCTGGAGGCGTGGGGCGGGGCGACCTACGACGTCGCGCTGCGGTTCCTGGCCGAAGACCCCTGGGAGCGGCTGGCCGCGCTGCGGGAGGCGGTGCCGAACATCTGCCTGCAGATGCTGCTGCGCGGCCGCAACACCGTCGGCTACACGCCCTACCCGACCGAGGTGACCAGCGCCTTCGTCGCCGAGGCCGCGGCCACCGGGATCGACATCTTCCGGATCTTCGACGCCCTCAACGACGTCGACCAGATGCGCCCCGCCATCGACGCGGCCCGGGAGACCGGAACCGCGGTCGCCGAGGTTGCACTCTGCTACACCGGCGACCTGTCCGATCCCGGCGAGAGGCTCTACACCCTCGACTACTACCTCAAGCTCGGCGAGCGCATAGTCGACGCGGGCGCACACGTGCTGGCCATCAAGGACATGGCCGGACTGCTCCGCGCCCCCGCCGCCCGGACCCTGGTCACCGCGCTGCGCGAGCGGTTCGACCTGCCGGTGCACCTGCACACCCACGACACCCCCGGCGGTCAGCTCGCCACCCTGTTCGCCGCGATCGACGCCGGCGTCGACGCGGTCGACGCCGCCTGCGCCGCGATGGCCGGCACCACCAGCCAGCCCGCGCTGTCCTCGCTCGTGGCCGCCACCGACCACACGCCGCGCGCGACCGGCTTGTCGTTGCGGGCCGTCTGCGACCTCGAGCCCTACTGGGAGGCCACCCGCCGGCTGTACGCGCCCTTCGAGTCGGGGCTGCCCGCCCCGACCGGCCGCGTCTACACCCACGAGATCCCCGGCGGCCAGCTGTCCAACCTCCGCCAGCAGGCCATCGCCCTGGGGCTGGGCGAGAAGTTCGAGCAGATCGAGGACATGTACGCCGCCGCCAACGACATCCTGGGCAACATCGTCAAGGTCACGCCCTCCTCCAAGGTGGTCGGCGACCTCGCCCTCCACCTGGTCGCCGTCGGCGCGGACCCGGCCGACTTCGCCGAGAACCCGCACAAGTACGACGTCCCCGACTCCGTCGTCGGCTTCCTCTCCGGCGAGCTCGGCGACCCTCCCGGAGGCTGGCCGGAGCCGTTCCGCACCAAGGCGCTGGCCGGCCGCCGCCACCAACCGGCACAGGCAGTCCTGCGCGACGAGGACCGGGGCGGCCTGGACACCGACCGGCGCGCGACGCTGAACCGGCTGCTCTTCCCCGGACCCACCAAGGCGTTCACCGAGTCCCGCGAGAAGTACGGCGACCTGTCCGTCCTCTCCACCAGCTCCTACCTTTACGGCCTGCGCCCCGGCGAGGAGCACGAGGTGCTCCTCGAGGAGGGCAAGACCCTCCTGCTCGGCATCCAGTCGGTCAGCGACCCCGACGAACGCGGCATCCGCACCGCGATGTGCACGCTCAACGGCCAGCTCCGCCCGGTCACCGTCCGCGACCGCTCCATCGAGGCCGAGGCCCCCGCCCAGGAGAAGGCCGACCGCACCGAGCCCGGCCACATCGCCGCCCCCTTCGCCGGCTCCGTCACCCCGACCGTCGCCGTCGGCGACGAGGTGGGAGCGGGCGACACCGTCGCCACCATCGAAGCCATGAAGATGGAAGCGTCCATCACGACCCCGGTCGAAGGCACCGTCGAGCGCATCGCCATCGCCGGCACCCAACAGGTCGACGGCGGCGACCTGGTCCTGGTCATCGGGCAGTCGACGTGATCGCTCATCGCAGCGGGCATTCATCCCGAGCGAGTGCATAAGGCCGCGCCGTCTCGCCGGTGCTGTTCGCGGCGATCCTGTTCAGCCACGGCCCGCTCGAAATCCTCGGGATCTTCGAGGACGGCATCGGCGGCGTACCTCTCTACGCCATCGCAGGCGGGTACGCCCTCTGCGGCCGCGGCCCGCGGCCGGGCCGGATCGCCTGCGGTGCGCTCGCCCTGACCGTCATCCCCATCTGGGCGCTCACGGTCGAGTCGTTCGC
>DASXRB010000288.1:0-4131 GCA_036506875.1 Kribbellaceae bacterium
GACAGCGCACGCTGCATCTGCGCGAACCCGGCCGGGTCCCGGGTCAGGTCGAGCGCGTGGACGTCGGCCCGGGTCTCGACGCGGCGGCTGATCAGGTTCTGCGCCGGCGCGGCGACCGTCGTACCGATGGCGATCAGTGCCAGCAGGAAGGCGGTACGCCGGGGGTCCGCGAGCCGGGACCCGGCCACCAGCCGTAGCAGCACCACCGCCAGCAGCATCGCCAGGGCGCCGACCAGCGTGCCGCGCAGCACGTCGCCGTGCTTGGCGTGCCCGAGCTCGTGCGCCACCACCTGCCGGACGTCACCCGGCGGGCGCCGCAGCAGGGTGTCGTACACGACGATCCGCCGCGTGGACCCGAAGCCGGACACGTAGGCGTTGAGCGACGTCGTACGACGCGACGCGTCGGCAACCAGCACGTCGCGCACCGGTTCGCCGTCCGCTGCCGCCATCCGCATCAGGTCGTCACGCAACGAACCGGCCGGCATCGGCGTGAACGCGTTGAACCGCGGCTCCACCAGCACCGGGTACGCGAACGACACCGCCACCACCAGCGTCGCCGCGAGCACTCCGGCGGGCGCCCACCACCAGCGTGGCCAGCGGCGCGAGAGCCCGGCCAGCAGCAGCGCCAGCACGACCAGCGCGAGCGTGCCCAGGGCCCAGCCGACCGCCCGGTCGCGCGCCCACCCGGCCCAGTCCTGGGTGGACAGGCCCCAGCGCCGCAGCGCCCGCTCGGCGACGACGCCGGGCGCCAGCGTGGCCAGGTTCCCGGCCAGGCTGACCGCGACCACGACCAGCGGCACGGCCAGGTACCAGCGCCGTACGCGCACCCACGCCGCCAGCCGCGGGCCCAGCGGCGTCAGCCCGATCACCAGCGGTACCAGCAGCGACAGCACCCACGCCAGCGTCGACCACGGCAGCACGTCGGACCGGAAGGCGTCCTGCCGGGCGATCTGCGCGGCGGTGAAGTCGGTCGCCGGGTCGCTGGCCGGCACGCCGGCCAGCGGCGTCCACGGGGTCGTCACCAGTACGACGGCGAGCAGGGCGAGCGCGACCGCCACCGCGGCTCCCGCGGCGGCCCGGCGTTCAGTCATTCGCCAGCCTCTTGAGGTAGCGCTGCCAGTCGGCGACGAACCGCTGCTGGCTGGTACCGAGCACGTCGTGGAACGCGTCGTCCAGCCCGGTCGCGCTCGTCGAGTTGTGCACCGCGCGGTAGAACCGCACCAGCTCGTGCTCGCCGTACTCGGTCGAGATCAGCCGGCACGCCAGCCAGGCGCTCTCGTACGCGGCCGGCAGGCGCTGCGAGGACGTCGCGAAGGCGTCCGCGTCCGGCAGCGCCCGCGGCACCTTGCCGGCCCGCACCTCACGGAACAGGTCCTTGGCCACCATCGACACCGGTACCGGGTAGGTCCGGAAGGCCACGTAGTCGGCGAACCCCTCCGCCAGCCACAGCGGCACAGGTGACACCGTCGCGTTCGTCGCGACGTGCGTGGTCTCGTGGGTCAGCACGATGCGCCGCCCCTGCTTGCTCGTCGCTTCCAGCACCGCAGGGTTGACCACGATCCGCACCGGCACGCCGACGAACCGTTCCTCGGCCTCGGCGGTCGTCACCGCGGCGATGTGCGCGTACGACCCGGCCGGGGCACCGAGCACGTACTCCATCTGCCGCTGGATGCGTGGCACGTACAGCACGACCTTGCGCGACCACTTCCTGCCGAGCACCTTCGAGACGTCGCCGATCGCGTCGTCCTCCCACTGCGCGTACTCGGTCAGGTCCGCGTTCGGGTCGAGGCTGACCACGAGGCTGCGCACGCCGTGCTGCACCCGCACCGTGCCCAGCAGCCAGAACGGCCGGCGCGCCCCCGCGGCCACCTGGTCGGAGAGGGACGCGATGTACGACGTTCCGCCCTCGCGGGTCACCATCGTGACCGGGACGGTCATCCGGACCGGCTGCTGGTCGAAGTCCCGCAGCCGCCACGACACCTCGACCTGCGCCAGCCACGCCTCCGAGCCGCCGAGCTCACTGCGCCGGGCAGGCGACAGCGCGGTCGGGTCGTCGCTGACGTACCGCATCACGATCGATGCCAGCGGCAACTCCCGGAAGTTGTCGTACACCATCTGCGCCTGGGCGGCGAACGTGGTGGCCCGCGGGTCGACCGTCGCCGAGAACGAGTTCTGGTCGCCGGACAGGATCGACGAGGCCATCCGCTGCAGCAGCGAGCCACCCACGGTCGACCGGTGCACGGCCGCCTCGGCGCCGATGCCGCCCGACGGCGAGACGCTCGCCGGCGTCGGCAGCGTCCCGGTGCCCGGCCCGCGCGAAACGTCCTCCCGGAGTCCGACGTACGCGGCACCGGCGACGAGGCCGGCGACCACGGCGAGCCCGAGGCTGCGGCGGACGCGCCGCACACGCGACGACTCCGGGCCCGGCCGCACCGGCTCCGGGTCTACCTCCCGGGCGGCCTCGAACGGCGCACTCAGCACCGTCGGGTCGCGTTCCTCGCTCACGCTCGGCCCCCTGGTCTCGGGACATGGCTCCAGGACCGGCGACCCCTCCCGGTACGGGATCACTGTAGGTGGTCCTGGGGTTCTGCCACAGGCTCGGTCGGCGGGGCGCAACGGCTGCGAGGTGCGCCCCACACCAATTGTTGCCGCGTCAGCCTAGCGGCATAGGGGGCGAGCACGTGACCGGCCGGTAGGTTCGCCGGCCGGTGAGATGAGTGGACGGCTCCGGCTCAGCCCGGCCGGTTGGCGCCGGCGTACGGCATCGAGTCGAGGTCGGCGTACTCCACCGACGCCCCTTCATGCGGCGCGTGGATGATCCGGCCACCGCCGGCGTAGATCGCCACGTGGTGGATGGGGCTGTAGTAGAACACCAGGTCCCCGGGCTCCAGCTCGCTCTTGCTGACGTGCTGCCCTTCGTCGTACTGGCCACTCGAGGAGTGCGACAAAGACACGCCCGCCTGGCGCCAGGCGGCCATGGTCAGACCCGAGCAGTCGAACGAACTCGGCCCGTCGGCACCCCAGACGTACGGGTCACCGAGCTGGTTCATCGCATACTCGAGCGCGATCTTGCCCCGTCCCGAGCCGGGAACCGGATAGCTCGGCCGGTCCCCGGTCCGGCTCGGCCGCTGCGAACGTGCCCGGCGCGCGGCGTCCTCCGCCTCCTGCCTGAGCCGTTCGCGCTCGGCCGCGGATAGCTTGCCCAGCACCTTCTCGGCCTTGTCGAGGGCGGCCTGAAGCTCCTTCTTCAACGCGTCCTGCTTGGCCTGGACCGCGTGCAGCGCGTTCAGCTCGGTCTGTGCCGAGACCTGCAGGTCGGTGAGTTTGCCCTGCGCGGTCTGGAACCGCTGCAGCACAGCGTTCTGCTGGCCGGCGAAGGCCCGCGCAGTGGACGCCTGGGTGAGGAACTGGTCGGGGTCGGCCGACAGCAGCAGCTGGGCCGTGGTCGTCATCCCGGACTGCTGGTAGTTCGCGACCGCGAGCGCGGCGATCTGGGACCTGATCGCGTCGACCTGCTTGGTCTGCTTCGCGATGCCCTGGTCGACCGCGGTGACCCGGCGCTGAGCGACGGCGATGTCGTCACGCAGGTCATTGGCGGCCTCCCCGGCCACCTCGGCCTTCTCGCGTAGCGCCGCAACCTGCCTGCGGGCATCGTCGAGGCTTGGCTTCGGGTCCGCGTTCGCCACGCCGGCGACGATGGTGAGCGCGGCGAGCGTGACGGAGGCGGTTGCGGTGAGAGCGATCCCTTGCGTGCGGTAACTCCGGCCGATCGACACGTGCCCGGTCGGTCCCTTCCTGCCTCGGCGCCGTCCCCGTGCCGATCCTGAGGTGGATCGAGCTCGGCCGCTGCCCGGCCGGTCCGGACGACCGGCACCCTAGACAACGAGAGCACACACTAGTGACCTGTTCGTGACCTGCGCAATCCGCCCCTCCGGATTCCCGCGAACTCAGGTCAATGGGCCGCGGTCGTCCCTGTTCTCCTGTCTCTGCGCAGTTGCGAGATCACCGTGTGCTCACCCCGTTGCCGAGCCCGGCACGTCGACGTCGATGGTGTCGACGGCGTGCACCAACCGCAGCGGGGGCACCAGGCCGGACTCGGCCAGCGCGTCCAGCGCCGCCCGCTCGGCCTCG